>CAZKDD010000127.1:0-4390 GCA_964551535.1 uncultured Thiotrichales bacterium
GTTGTTATCGTCATAGATATTATTGATGTCATGATATTCATGTATATTTTTGGAGCTAACGGAATTGAGAAACTCTAAAAAAGTTTTATCACCAGTATATCGTTCGATGTTTTTAATAGATTTTCTTGAACGATAATTATACCAAGATATCAGTTTTTCGATTGGGTGTCTGACCACACACCATGTTATAAAGCTCTCAACACCGAGGGGTTTTTTAATTTCTTGAAAGGTTTTGAAAGACATGTGCTTAAGTGAAGGACGACCTCCAATATGCCCACAGTAAGGTAATTTCATTAAACTCTCTTCTATCGAAGTAGAAGCAGTTTTTGAATTTGCGATAAAAACCAATTTATTTTTATAATCAACAATCATCTCTGATTAGGCATTCTACTCCCATTCAATAGTAGCCGGTGGCTTACCTGATATGTCATACACAACTCGCGATATTCCATCAACTTCATTGATGATTCTTCGCGATACACTATCTAAAAATTCATATGGCAAATGTGCCCATCGAGCAGTCATAAAATCAATGGTTTCCACTGCACGCAGTGCAATTACATATTGGTATTTTCTTCCATCCCCCATCACACCTACAGATTTCACTGGCAGAAATACTGCGAATGCTTGGGACACACTGTCGTATAATTCATGCTTACGCAGTTCTTCTATGAATATATTGTCTGCCGCTCTGAGAATTTCAGAGTACTCTTTTTTTACTTCACCCAATATTCTCACAGCGAGTCCAGGACCTGGAAACGGATGACGGTGAATCATTTCATACGGCAGACCTAATGCATCACCTAAGCGCCTAACTTCATCTTTAAATAACTCACGTAATGGCTCCACTAGAGCTAACTCCATATCTTCAGGCAGACCACCCACATTGTGATGAGATTTAATTAGATGAGCTTTACCAGATGAGGCGGCCGCAGATTCAATTACATCTGGATAAATGGTGCCTTGCGCCAACCATCGTGCATTAGTGATTTTTCCTGCCTCTTCCTCAAAGATTTCTACAAATAAATTGCCAATTATTTTTCTTTTAGCCTCTGGATCATCCATCCCAGCTAGTGCATCTAAAAATCTTTGCTCGGCGTTAACACGCACCACCTTGACACCCATATGCTGGCTAAACGTTTCCATCACCTGATCACCCTCATGCAAACGCAATAAACCAGTATCGACAAAAATACAGGTAAGCTGACTACCTATCGCTTTGTGCAATAATGCGGCAACCACTGAAGAATCGACACCTCCTGAAAGGCCAAGTATGACGTGTTCATCTTTAACCTGCGATCGCACTTGTTGGATTTGATCATCAATAATGTTGCCAGCAGTCCAGTCATCATTACAATCACATATATCAAACAAAAAGGATTTCAGAATCTCGTAACCTTTTTGTGTATGAGTTACCTCAGGATGAAATTGCAACCCATAAAGCTGTTTCTGCTCATCTGCCACCGCTGCATACTCAGCACTTGGCGTACTGGCAATACATTCAAAACCATGCGGAATTGCAGTCACCTTATCACCATGCGACATCCATACATTCAGAAGTGGATCACCATTGTCATCTTGCTCATCACAAAGACCATGCAATAAAGCACTTTCTTGTTTCACGGTTATTTGAGCAAATCCGAACTCACGATGAGTAGACTCACTCACCTTGCCACCTAATTTCTTAATGAGCGCTTGCATGCCATAACATATTCCCAAAACCGGGACACCGACTTGCAATACATAATCAGGAATATAGGGAGTATCATCACAGGTTGTAGATTCTGGACCACCAGATAAAATAATACCTTGAACTTTAGGCAAAGCACTCTTTGCTAGTTCAGAATCCCAAGGATAAATTTCACAAAAAACGCCAACCTCGCGCACACGACGTGCAATCAATTGAGTATATTGAGAACCATAATCAAGAATTAAAATACTGTGCGCATGTATGTTAGACGCGGTCATTGCTTGTTTTTCAGTGTTAAGAGAACAAATTAATGTTCTAGTTAGTGTACCTACTCGTACTTTTGTTATGAAACTTAAACGGACTATCTAGTAGATGCTTATCTGCATGCAATCAATTACTCAACGTGATAATTCGGAGCTTCTTTGGTAATAGAAACATCATGCACATGACTCTCGCGCATACCTGCTGATGAAATCTTTACGAATTCTGTTTTTTCATGCATTTCAGATATATTCGTACAACCGACATAGCCCATACTTGAACGTAATCCACCTAACATTTGATGTAAAATTGTGGTGATTGAACCTTTATAAGGAACGCGTCCCTCGATACCTTCTGGTACTAGTTTATTTTGCTCACTGGTATCGTCCTGAAAATAACGATCACTGGATCCCTGCTGCATCGCTCCAATTGAACCCATACCACGATAAGTTTTGTATGAACGCCCTTGATACAGTTCTACCTCACCAGGTGATTCTTTGGTACCCGCAAACAAACTACCCATCATCACAGTGTCAGCACCTGCTGCAATAGCTTTAGCCACATCACCAGAATAACGTATACCACCATCAGCAATCACTGGTACACCTTTCTTATGGGCGGCTTTGGCCACGTTATCAATCGCTGTTATCTGCGGCACACCAACACCTGCAACGATACGCGTAGTGCAAATCGACCCTGGTCCAATACCGGTCTTAACAGCATCAGCGCCATATTCTATTAATGCATTAGCCGCAGCTTCAGTAGCAATATTGCCACCTATCACTTGGACATTTGGATATTGAGATTTAACCCACTTCACCGTGTCTAATACTGACTGAGAATGACCATGTGCAGTATCTACTACAATCACATCTACATTTGCCTCGATCAATGCATGCACTCGTTGATCGGTACCAGCACCAACCCCAACCGCTGCACCCACCAGCAGTTGCCCTTGGTCACTTTTACAAGCATTTGGGTGTTCAGATGATTTTTGAATATCTTTGACAGTAATCATGCCGCGCAACTGGAATGAATCATTCACCACGAGTACTTTTTCGATACGGTGTTGATGCAATAGCTGCTGAACCTTATCAAGACTGGCTCCTTCCTCAACCGTGACCAATCGCTGTTTAGGCGTCATGATGGTCTTAACAGGGGCATCTAAGTGCGTTTCAAAGCGCAGATCCCGGCTAGTCACAATCCCCAGAAGTTGCTCTTTTTCAACCACAGGCACACCTGATATATTATTCGAGCGAGTAATCTCTAACACCTCTGAAATACTCACATCAGGACCGACAGTGATTGGATTTTGAATGACACCACTCTCGTATTTTTTAACTTTACGAACTTCACTCGCTTGACTTTCCGCGCTCATATTTTTGTGTATGATCCCCATACCACCCTCTTGCGCCATAGCAATAGCCAAACGAGCCTCAGTCACAGTATCCATAGCTGCTGAGACTAAAGGCATATTGAGAGTAATTTCACGAGTCAAGCGACTGCACGTATCCACATCGCGTGGCAACACTTTAGAATGGGCGGGAACTAATAGTACATCGTCAAATGTAAGTGCTTCTTGAATTATGCGCATTTCGAGGTCCGGTTTCCGAGATGGCGATTTATTATAGAGACTGTATGGTATAGGGTAAACTGCCAATATGACATATATAAATTCAGATTCGTCTAAAGACCAGCGATCTATTGTCCCGGTTGGTGCAATCAACAAACAGATCAAAGACTTAGTCGCAAACAACTTATCACTAGTATGGGTTGAAGGCGAGATTTCTAATATTGCTCAACCAGCCTCTGGACATATCTACTTTTCGCTTAAAGACAGCCAAGCACAAATACGCTGTGTGATGTTCCGCACCAATAAACAGCAAGTCCCCTTCAAAATTGCTAACGGTATCAAGGTTGTGGTTCGAGCAAAAGTCAGCCTTTATGAGCCCCGTGGAGATATACAACTTATCATTGACCAAATGGAACAAGCGGGTTTTGGAGCCTTACAACGGCAATTCGAATTACTCAAAAGCAAGCTTGATCAACAAGGTTTATTCGATCAGCAACGCAAACGACCGTTGCCTTATTTACCTCAAGAAATTGCCATCATCACTTCTCCGACAGGAGCAGCCATACAGGATTTCTTGAACGTCTCACAGCGACGCAATCCATATTGCAAAAAATCTATCTATGCCGTTCCGGTTCAAGGTGATACCGCTGCTGGCTTGATCACTCAGGCTGTCGAATACGTCAATCAGTGTGGATCAGCTGACGTGCTTGTGATTATTCGAGGAGGAGGTTCAATCGAAGATTTATGGGCTTTCAATGATGAAGCATTAGCACATGCAATAGCACTATCCGATATTCCAGTAGTCACAGGCATTGGTCATGAAATTGACTTTAGTAGTGAAAACCGATTCTTTATAGAAAGTGAAG
>CAZKDD010000128.1:0-4379 GCA_964551535.1 uncultured Thiotrichales bacterium
TTTAAGCTTCACCCAGATTTCCAATTGTGCTTTGATATCTAATTGACGCTGCATAGAGAGTCGCGCACGCGAGCCTATCTTCTTAAGCATCTCACCTTTTTTACCAATCAAAATGGATTTTTGACTGGCTTTTTCTACCCAAATCACAGCCGAAATATGTACCGGGGTTTGCTCAGTATCGAATTTCTCGATTTCTACATGAGTGGCATAAGGCAATTCTTTATCGAGAAATACAAATGCCGCTTCTCGAATCAGTTCGGCACAAATAAAGTTGGTTGTACGATCCGTCAGATACTCTTCTTGGTAAAAAAATTCTGATACAGGCAAATATTGCTTACTGACATTCACCAGACTATCTATATTATCTCGCTTAAGTGCTGAAATAGGCACAATTTCCGCGAAATCAAACCGCTCAGCACTACGGCTCAATAACTCAAATAACTGCTCACGTTGTTTTAATTTATCGATTTTATTCAACACCAAAATCACCGGACACTCAACCTCGCGCAACTGACGTAAGATATGATCTTCTTCACGTGTCCAACTGCCACCATCGACGAGCATATAGATCAGCTGCACATCATGCAGCGCATTCATGGCATTTTTATTCAGCACCCGATTGAGAAGTTTTTTTCCGCCAAGATGGATTCCTGGCGTATCAACATATACGAACTGAGTATCATTGTCTGTGCGCACGCCCAGAATACGATGACGGGTAGTTTGTGGCTTATAACTGACTGAGGAAATTTTTTGACCGACCAAACGATTGAATAAGGTAGATTTACCTGCATTAGGACGACCAATGATCGCCACATAACCACAACGCGTATTCATAAATTATTGGGAATTGAGTTGCATGAGCATGTCACTGGCAGCGGCCTGTTCTGCCTTCTTCTTACTCTTACCTTCGCCTTGACTGCTTTGGCTTAATGCAGATATTTCACATTGCACTCGAAAGCATTTGTCATTGCCTTCACCCCACTCTTTGATGACTTCATAATCCGGCACATCTATTTGCCGCGCCTGTAAGTATTCTTGCAAACGTGTTTTGGGGTCTTTTAATTCACTTAGCTGTGGCAATTGTTGAAGCTGTTCCGTGTACAGGCGCGCTACAAACTCTGCCGTGAATTCAAACCCTTTGATTTGATACACGGCAGCAATAATAGCCTCAAGACTATCTGCCAAAATTGATGAACGATAGTGTCCACCAGTGCGCCGCTCTCCCGAGCCTAACCTAAGCACTTCACTCAAGCCAACCGCCTTAGCCATTTCAGCTAGGGCACGCTTACACACCAAATGTGCACGCAGACGACTCAGATCCCCTTCACTGGCATGCGGGAATTTTTCAAATAATATATTGGCAATCACCAATCCCAATATGGCATCGCCTAAAAACTCCAAGCGTTCATTGTTGTCTTTCCCCGCACTGCGATGAGTGAGCGCCGACTGAAAAACTTTGGATTCAGTGACCTCTTCTGGCAACGACAACATCTTGTTGATAGTTCCTAATGTCATTAGCGAATACTCGACCCTATGCGATGGGCTTTAAATTGGCCGCCTGAGAAATCCCAACTCAACCAGATAAAAAATGCTTTACCCACTAGATTCTCTTCTGGCACCGTGCCCCAATAGCGACTGTCATTACTATTATCACGATTGTCACCCATAACGAAATAGTGCCCCTCTGGCACTTGCCACGCTCCGTTGATAGGAAAGCGTTTTTGACTGAGCAATACTTCGTGCTCTAGCGTCTGTAAATTTTCTATTTTTTGTTCTGCCCCTGACATAGCAGCATCACGCCCCTTGCCAATAAAATGACCCACCTTTGTTTGTGGCATACGTTTTTGATTAATAAATAATTGCTTATTTCGATATTCGATCATATCACCCGGCAATCCAACCACGCGCTTAATATAATCCAGTGAAGGATTCTGAGGATAGCGAAACACCGCCACATCACCTCGCTCAGGCTGACCAGACCCAAAAATTTTCGTATGCGATACTGGCAGTCTGACGCCATAGGCAAATTTATTCACCAAAATAAAGTCGCCATGCAATAAAGTCGGCATCATAGAACCAGAAGGAATACGAAAGGGCTCAGCAATAAATGAGCGCAAGATCAACACGATGATCAAAATTGGGAAAAATGATTTGGCTTGATCCACATACCATGGCTCAGCGCGGCGCTTTTGTGCTCTCTTAGCCTCCCAGTAAGCTTTGTTTAACCATACAATAATTCCACTGATCACTGTTGCCAGTAATAAGATTAATTCCAAATCAAAATTCATAGCTCTACTTTAGACTGTAGTAATAGTTCAAGATGACAAAACAATGCGCTAGTGTACCTTATGCGCGGCCAAGATGGGCATTAAACATGGCTCAACACTTGTATCCGCATAGTTCTGCATGGTTCTGCACAGTTGTATACATTTGGACTTTGAAAATTGTCAATCTGAGCTTCCTGTCTATGACACATTTTGATTCTATTGATTTGGCCGTGTGTGATTTGGCCATATGTGATTACACCTTGCACTATGAGTACTTAACTTTACCTGATGAAGCAACCATGCTGATCAACTGATGACGATAGCACTATTGAGTGTCAATGGCCTGACACATTAAAAGTCGTTAGAGAAGGAAACTTTTAAATAATTTTGATCCCATTTATAAAAGTCTATATTAGAGTGATTCTTGGTACGCCCTAAATGAACTTGTGGTGTGAAATCCATGATTTGTATCTTGCGATTATGTACAGTCAGCTCAGCATTGAATTCAGTGTCTTTTCTTTTTTTTAAAAAAATAGGATCGGTCTTTTGATACTTTTCCAAGGCAAGACTGGAAGATAGATTCAATAACCAACCCCCGGCCCATTCTGATCGCCATGCCATATTGATTCTGGGCTCCTGATAAGAGTGAATGTTAAAGTCAGCATTATGCAAGCTATACGCGGTAGTGATTTTAAATTGGTGGGTGGATTGCGTTTGATATTGAAGTTCTGCCTGAAGCCCATATTGGCTGGCATCTCTTGCATCGTGCTCATAGTAATCAAGCGTAAAGTAGTACAGTTTATTTCTTAAAATGAGGTTGTTTTGTAAATTCGTTTGGTGGTTGACCCCTAATATATTGCCATAAAATAAAGAATCCCCCCCATACCCTGACCAATGACGCCCAGCATTGATGGCGAGTGAGTGATGATCAAATTCAAACGCTTTGCCTAAATTAAGATTCAAATAAGAATAATCAAAATCTTTCGACTCAAACTCGCGATGCTCTATATGGCCATTAATATTCCAAGTTGTATCTTGCGATATCGGCACTCTCGCATTGGCAAAGATTCCCTGACCCGTTTTAGCAATTGCTTGCGAATCTTCACTGACATCAAACCTTAAGCCACCTATATATATAAATTCTTGTCGTGTGGCTCGATTGACATTTGAGTCATTGATTAATTCAAACCTGACATTGAAATTAGCCACCCTTGAACGTATGGACTGAAGATAAGCTCGAATATTATGTGCCACTGCTGGTGGAACATTATCACTCAAAACAATCTCAAAATGATATTGTGAAGCGCGATATTGATGCGTCTGATAGAGCGCTCTGGCCAACTCTAATCGTGGCCGATGTAAGCGAGGGTTAATCGCCAGCATCTGACGAAAATACTTAATCCCTGCTCTATATTCCCCCTGCTCAACATATGACATACCCAAATTAAATAACTGGGATAAAATTTGATGCTGCTGTTCAGCATCTAGGGTGACATCGTCCAGAGAATCCGCATGTACGAACACAGACAACAAACACACGAACAATGATAGAAGTCTTACTATCACAGTTATGAATAGTGCTTCTTATCTTTAGGAATTTAACTATCGCTTACCCCCAAATGCCCCGGTGTAGGTTTCAGGCACCGATCCAGTACCATCACTTAGGCTGAATGTACCCCCTAACTCCTCTGCGGTGGGACCATAAAATCGCCCAGTGGCCTCGCCGGTCAAATCGCCTCCCACAGCCGAGTTGTCAAGAATGCCAGTGAACTGATTGGTATCTGGGGATAGTGTTAATTGACCAGTTAAATCTAGTTCTGGCGTGGATATTAGGGTTTCATAATCTCTTGTTATTGCGGTGTTGGACGTTGAAAAATCAATATTTCCGCTATCAAAATTCGCAGCTGCTGACATATCTGCTGTGACGGTATAGTGACCGCCCTCATTGATATTGCTCGCGGTCGCTGCGTTACCTATATAATCACCAATCAAAGCTCCATTGTAGGTCGCCGAACCCGAGCTTGGGATGGCTTCAACCGCCGTCACACTGCCAGCTGAAAATGCCCCTGACTGACCGCTATTTGTGGTATCGAAAATTGTCCATACACCATA
>CAZKDD010000129.1:0-4326 GCA_964551535.1 uncultured Thiotrichales bacterium
TCTGCATTAAAATATTCTGTGTGATGCGCTAGTAGTTGATTTTGATCTGAAACGAAACGAACATCTTCAGCACTCAATTTTACGTCTGAGAAATATGAAAAGTTACCAGCATGCAACCTTACCAAAACCAACACGTCTTCCAAGGCACTGGATAAAATAAATCCACTAGCCGTGGTGTTAACACTGAACTCTTTTTTAAACCCCCAATCATCATGCCACCATGGTGATGGTGATGCCTGTGCAGGTATCAACCAACTAGCGCAGAATATGAATAAGATTAAACGTGTCATAAATGTCTGAAACTATTAATAGAAGCGTGTGTTAATAGAAGCGTGTGACCAAATCCTTCATCAGGCCCGCCCAAATAAGTAAAGTCGTCATTAAAATTAGCCAAACTTATTTTGACACTACTATTTTTGACGATAAGTGTGTGTTGCTCCAATAATATAAGGCTCATTTCTGCCTAATTCTCAATCATACAATCTTTACCGACCCGCAAGCCAGCTCCATAGCTGATAACCTCATCTAATAATCAACTTTCACGACCGGCAGAACATCAATCAAAGCAATCATTGCTTACATTTTGATCAATTTTACGCGGCATAAAAAACTCAAATAATGAGGAACTGTCAAATTAAGTACACTTATGCATCAAGTAACCATCTGTTAACTGTCCAGTAAATATCTGGTAGTTTCCTGCTTACTGGGTTTAAACCCAGTAAAAAAACAACAAACCTGCTAAAGAATTAACTATTTATATTTAATATGGAATACTAATAGATAAACACAATTTAATTTACAATAATTGTACAGCTGCAAAAGTAATATTATGTCACATAAGAACACTGATAACTGACTTTAGTGTAATAATCTAGATAACTAAACAAAAGTCCATGAGTTACTGCCATGCAAACTATTCTTGTTGTTGAATCAGATCGCTTTTCTCGCGCCGCCACTCTATCTGCACTGAATACTGCCGGATACAATACTATCGATGCAGATAGCTTTGCAGGTGGTATCCACAGCTTACGCGAACTCATACCCAGTGCCGCTATTGTCGACTATGAACTAAAAGACGGTACTGGATTAGAATTATTCGCTCAAATTCAACAAAATGAGCTCAAACAACGCATCCCCACAATCATACTCACACCGAATTGGAATGACTCGTCACGAATTTCTGCTTTAGAGGGCGGTGTTGATGATGTTATGTCTAAACCTGTCGCACTTAATGAGTTGATCCTCCGTCTCAGTAAAATGCTAAAAACAGATGAAACTAACATAGCAACTCAATTCAATATTACATCTCGTGGTATAAATCTTGATATGCAGTCACTTCAGGTGACAATCGGCGGACAAAACACCGACTTATCATTAAGTGAATTCCGCTTGCTGTATCATTTTATGCGAAATCCTAATAAAGCATTTTCAAGAAATGAGTTGCGATTACTGACCAAGGGTGACGAATCTAAATTAGATGAACGCTCTATAGACGTTTACGTGATGAGATTAAGAAAATCTTTACAGAAAAGAGGCTATCAAGACCTGATACAGACGGTTCGCGGCATAGGTTATCGATTCAACGCCTAAACGTATTCACAGCCACTCAACTAGATAATAAATAAATTGTCCTTCAGAAGACTTAGAGGGTCCAAGCACCTTGGCGGCATAGATATCTTGTGTGGCAGATTGCAATTCAAGTGCCGCTGAGCTTGATTCCACTACAGTGACACAATTAGCCGAAAATCGATGTCTTTTCATACGCGGCGCGTACACCACCGCATACCTCTCTTGTGAAACATCACTTTCTGGATCTGGGGGGACATATCCGTGCATCAGCAAATTCTATTCTTAATGGTTTTAGATCCGAACTTTGCGATATTGCAACACACCACTGTCCAATAATCTAGCCAATGGCTTATGTTGTGAAGCTTGCAATTCATGTCTAACTTGCTTAATCGACAGATCGCGCTGTGAAATATGGACTATTTGATTTTCACAATGGACATGTTGTGCTATGCCACACTGATAAGTATCGATATCTGCAACTTGAGTGAGTTTCTCTCTGGCATGTCTCCATTCATCTTTATCTGCAAAATTTGTCACTAGTGTCCCATTCTCTTTTAACATAGACAGCAACTTTTCAAACCAACTCACACTACTTTCGACCGCTCGCACTGGCATCTTAGTAACTTCAGAAAATACATCATCAATGATCACATCATAAGTTTGCGGCTTTTGTTTTTTCAACCAGTTGTTAACGTCTGCATGGACTAAGCAGCAACGCTCACTCACAGAAAAAAACTCACGAGCAATATGTAAATGGACTTTATCCACATCTACGCCCACGATATTTACCCCAGGAAACAGTGTTGTAAGTGCATTGATTACAGTGCCACCCCCTACGCCAAGCACGCAAACATTTTTTACATTATGTTGGAAAAGACTCAGACAGAATAAGTCCCACAGGTGTCCTGAAAATGGATTGCGCGAATTCCACTGGCTATGACAAACATCATCACGATATAAACGAACCGTTCGACCAGCTTGAGTGACTCGGTATTTTTTTTCCGCAGATTGATGTTGCCATACTATTGCCATTTAAAGCATATCAATAGCATAAGTTTTTAAAACATCCATAGGCACCACCTCCAACACAGCTTGGTGTGTGCTTTGTAAAACAATTTTTGGCGCGACACCAGATGCCAAGGCTTGTTTCCATCGATCAGCACATACGCACCATCGATCACCATGTTTTAAACCAGGAAAGTCATACTGAGGTTGTGAAGTCACTAGATCATTACCCTGCGCCACCGAAAAATCTAAAAATTCTTGGCTCATCTGAGCACAGATTATGTGTAAACCAGTATCATTTTTCTCGGTATTACAGTAACCGTCACGAAAATACCCAGTCTTAGGCTCACAGCTACACTCTTTGATTGGTTCACCAAATACATTAAGTTGCGACAAAGCATCCCCCAGAAAATTTATAGATTGACAGCGCCCGCGTTGAATTACTTGAGCCAGAGTTCAGTTGATATTCAGAAGCCTCCTCATACAGAAAGCTTCTGATGAATGATCTTAAATACTGACACCATCCCACTCAGTAATAAAGTCATGTAAGTACTTGGCCACTTCATCGGGACGATCTTCCTGCACCCAGTGCCCTGCTCGTTCGATGTATTGAATTCTAGTGGGTCCTGAAATTCTTTCTTTAAGCTTTTCAGCTGCGGTGGGGGACATAAAATTGTCTTTCTCTCCCCACATCACCATCGTTGGGCATGTAATCTTACTATGGTCAACATCGGTATCTGATTGTTGTGGATCAGCGGAAATACGTATCAAAGATTTAAAGCCGGTCATTCCCGGACCACGTCCCCAAAACTGCAAATAGTTCTGCTTACAGTTTTTATCAGTAAACGGAGCTCCATCGTAACTTCCCATACGCATCAAGGCAGGGAAACCAGCGACTGCTTGCCCTAGTGCTTGTTGTAAAACTTCATCCGAGGCTCCATCAAGCGCAGCCAAGCCCTCTACTTCACACACCGGCCATTGATCAAAACAAACAGGATTGATTAATACAAGTCGTGAAATGTAATCACAATACTTGGTTGCAAATACCTGTGCGACACCACCCCCATGATCATGGGCGACCAGAATAACTTTGCCTTTAAGCCCCAAGCCCTCAATCACTCCTTTGACTGCTTCAGCTTGATTCATAAACGAATGATTAAACTCGTCTAGTGGCATGTCAGATTGCCCATAACCAACCATATCCATTGCATACATGGTGTAGTGATCTTTGAGAATATCCTGAACATGTCTCCACAATCTTGCATTTGTTGGGATACCGTGCACCATTAATAAAGCCGGTCCTTGATCGCCTACTTTTTCGATATGTATATTCAGTTCCTTACCATCAACAGTAACTTTTTGCTCCATCATTCCCCCTTGTTTATATAATTTTGATTAATTTTTTATCATTATAAATTTTCTACACTATGCGATGACACTAGCGCATAGATTAACCATCGCCGACAATTATTATGCACTATATCGGAACAGCACACCTTATACTCATCGCTAATGCAATATAATGAATTTTTAAGAGATATTTTTCAAACTGAAAGCAAGTTTTTGTGCGCTATACAAAGAGTTACTGGTTCACACTGTAGATGCTCATTCTAAACCGATTGTGAATAGCATGATTGAATTGTTTTTGGGCGCACTTTAGGCACAGTTTCAACTGTGGCTTGAATCACATTCTAGATAGATAGGAAAAATATAATATAAACAATAACTTAATGGCGCGCCCGGAGAGATTCG
>CAZKDD010000130.1:0-4317 GCA_964551535.1 uncultured Thiotrichales bacterium
CGAATTCGAATTGAGGCGCAAATGCATGGCGGTGGTCATGAGCGTGGCATGCGTTCAGGCACATTACCTACTCATCAAATCGTTGGTATGGGTGAGGCATTCAGTCTCGCTGAAGCAGAAATGGATAGTGAAAATGTCCGTATTAAAGCGTTACGTGATCGTTTGCTTGATGGCCTTAAAGACATTGAAGAAGTCTACATTAATGGCGACATACAACATCGGGTCCCACATAACTTAAATATGAGCTTCAACTTTGTTGAAGGGGAAAGTTTAATCATGGCGCTGAAAGATATCGCTATATCTTCAGGCTCAGCCTGCACCAGCGCATCTTTAGAACCGAGTTATGTGTTGCGAGCTCTAGGCCGTGATGATGAGCTAGCACATAGTTCATTACGTTTCAGTATCGGTCGATTTACTACTGAACAAGATGTTGATCACGCGATAAAAGTTATTCGCACTGCGGTGAAAAAATTGCGTGACTTGTCTCCTTTGTGGGATATGTATAAAGAAGGTATTGATTTAAAATCTATAGAATGGGCAGCTCATTAAGCTGCACACAAAGAAAACGTTAAGGAGTCAAATATGGCATATGGTGATAAGGTACTTGATCATTATGAAAATCCTCGTAATGTCGGCACGCTAGATAAAGATGATGTGAGCGTCGGCACAGGTATGGTGGGTGCCCCAGCATGTGGTGATGTAATGAAATTACAGATTCAAGTTAATGACCAGGGTGTGATTGAAGACGCTAAATTCAAAACTTATGGTTGCGGATCTGCGATTGCTTCATCTAGTTTGTTAACAGAATGGGTAAAAGGCAAAACCTTGGATGAGGCTAGTCAGATTAAGAATTCAGAAATAGCTGAAGAGCTTGCTCTACCCCCTGTAAAAATCCATTGTTCAGTATTAGCTGAGGACGCAATCCAAGCGGCAATTTCTGATTATCAAAGTAAGCAATCAGAAGCGAAGAAAAGCGCATAAATATGTCAGTCTCATTGACAGAAAGTGCTGCGCAAAGAGTCCGCACCTTCCTCGAGAAGCGAGGTAAGGGCGTGGGCGTGCGCTTAGGTGTGAAAACCACAGGTTGTTCAGGTATGGCATACACCATCGAATTTGCTGATCATATTGAGGATGGAGATGAAGTCTTCGAAGATCGAGGCGTCAAGGTGATTGTTAGTCCTAAAAGTCTAGTCTACCTCGAAGGCACTGAACTAGACTTTGCAAAAGAAGGATTAAATGAAGGGTTTAAGTTTAATAACCCTAATGAAAAAGACCGATGCGGCTGTGGTGAGAGCTTCACTGTATAAATTCCTATCAGCATTATCCAAAATTGTTGCATCGCGCCGATATTCATTGATATCTATCCGCTCTATGTTGATCCTATTTTACCCAACGTTTTGACATAAATTATGGAATTTGATTTTACCAAAAGCTATTTCGAGTGTTTTCAACTCGAAGCTGTTTTTTTTGTAGATCAGTCATTATTAGCTGATAACTATCAACAGCTGCAAATTCGCTATCACCCAGATCGATTTGTTAATGCAAGTGAGCAAGATAAGCGCCTAGCAATGCAAGTGACCAGCCATATTAACGAGGCTTTTGAAACCCTCAGTGATGAGCAAATGCGTGCGCGTTACTTGTTGCAGTTGCAAGGCATAGAGTTTGATGAAGATAAAGATACTACACACGATATGGAGTTCCTGATGCAGCAAATGGAACTACGTGAAGCAATTGATAATGTTGATCAACATGCAGATGCTTTGGCTGCGTTAGATGCATTGGCGGATCAAGCGGCTGTGCAAAAAAAACAACTGGTGCAGATGTTTCAAGATGCATTTGCAGCTCAACATTGGGATGATGCCAAACAAGCTGTGCTCAAATTGCAATTCTTCAAGCGGTTACACAATCAAATTGCTATCAAACAAGATGCATTAGAGGATGAATTAATTTAAATCATGGCATTACTACAGATTTCAGAACCAGGTATGTCTACTGCTCCTCATGCGCATCGTTTGGCAGTGGGTATAGATCTAGGTACAACTAACTCATTAGTCGCCTCAGTACGCAGTGGGGTGGCTGAAACACTGGTGGATGAACAAGGCAGGGCCATGTTGCCTTCTGTGGTTCATTATCGAAAGGATCAAGCGCCGATCGTTGGATATGAGGCGCTGCCTTATCGATTGAGTGATTCTCTCAATACAATATCTTCTGTTAAACGCATTCTTGGGCGACCTATGCAAGATATCAGAGTGCATGAGTGTTCATACTCATTTGCTCAAGACCACCAATCTGTGCCTAGAATAAATACCTGTAGTGGCGCGCGTAGCGCGGTAGAAATTTCATCAGATATATTAACTGCACTTAAGCAGCGTGCTGAGGAAACACTGGGTGATGAGCTCACTGGTGCAGTGATCACGGTCCCTGCATATTTTGATGATACGCAAAGACAAGCGACTAAAGATGCAGCTAAGCTTGCGGGCCTGAAAGTATTCAGATTACTCAATGAACCGACTGCTGCTGCTATCGCCTATGGACTGGATGCGGGTGCTGAAGGCATTGTTGCTGTCTATGATTTGGGCGGCGGCACTTTTGATATTTCAATATTAAAATTACGTAAAGGCGTGTTTGAAGTGGTTGCCACGGGTGGAGACTCTGCACTGGGTGGAGACGATTTTGATATTGTTGTCAGTGAATGGATTACTCAGCAGCTACCAGCTGAACTTCAGCAAGACCAGGATTTGCAACGTCAGATTTATATTCAAGCACGTGAGCTGAAAGAACAGCTTACTCAAACTGAGCAAGTTGAAATCAATATTCATGATCATATGTTTGTATTAACACGCGATCAGTTTGAGCAATTAATTGAACCACTCATCAAGAAAAGTTTGCTTGCTTGTCGTCGAGCTTTACGTGATGCACAGTTCTCTAAACACGATGTCACTCAAGTTGTGATGGTGGGAGGCTCGACACGTGTGCCACGAGTGCGAGCTGCGGTGGAGGAATTCTTTGAGCGCGTGCCACATACAGATATAGATCCTGATCGAGTCGTCGCTATTGGTGCTGCGTTGCAAGCCGATGTGTTGGCGGGGAATAAACCAGGTGATGAGATGTTGTTGCTAGATGTGCTTCCCCTGTCACTGGGTATTGAAACCATGGGTGGTTTGGTCGAAAAAATTATCAGTCGTAACACCACCATTCCCGTAGCTAGAGCGCAAGAATTTACTACGTTTAAAGATGGTCAGACAGCGATGCGTATTCACGTTCTACAAGGTGAACGAGAATGTGTCTCTGATTGTCGCTCGTTAGCGACTTTTGATCTTACTCAAATACCTCCCTTGGTTGCAGGTGCCGCGAAGATAAAAGTGACATTCAGTGTCGATGCCGATGGACTATTGAATGTTTTAGCGCAAGAGGTCAGCACTGGAGTGCAAGCAAAAATCGAAGTTAAGCCATCATATGGTCTCTCAGATCATGAGATTGAAAGCATGTTGAAAGCCTCTATGGAACATGCCAAAGATGATATGTTAATGCGCGCACTACGTGAGGAACAGGTGGATGCTGACAGAGTGATCGAAGCGCTGGATGCTGCTTTAGCAAAAGATGGCCAACAATTATTAAATACCGAGGAATTAAGTCAGATAGGACAGGCGCGTGCAGAGTTGCTTGCAGTGCGACAACATTCACAGCAAGCAGACGAGATTAAGCAGGCAATCAAGCATCTTGAGAGTGTAAGTGAAGAATATGTGGCTCGGCGTATGAATCAAAGTGTGCAGTCTATGATGCAAGGTCGAGCTGTAGAAGAGTTTGGGGAGTGAACTTTAAGTTGAAGTTCATCAAGTAAAATGTTTATAAAAATTGGAAAGTATAGTCATGCCTAAAGTTACTTTTATGCCACATCCGCAAATTTGCCCCGAGGGTATGTCAGTTGAAGCGCAGACAGGAACAAGTGTGTGTGATGTGGCATTGAAAAATGGTATTTCAATTGAGCATGCTTGTGAAAAATCCTGCGCTTGCACAACTTGTCATGTATATATTCGTGAAGGTTTGGAGTCATTATCAGAGGCTACTGAAAATGAAGAGGATTATCTAGATAAGGCATGGGGGCTAGAGCCGGACTCAAGACTAAGTTGTCAGGCGCTAGTGGGTGAGCAGGATTTGGTAGTTGAGATCCCCAAATATACAATCAATCTAGTGTCTGAATCACATTAATTGATAACAGACAGACCTGTGTGTGAAGGTTATTTTGACACAAGTCATTTAACATCATCTAGGAGTTAACTATGAGTTTGCGTTGGACAGATACACTCGATATAGCAA
>CAZKDD010000131.1:0-340 GCA_964551535.1 uncultured Thiotrichales bacterium
CGGTGCTGAAGTCAAACCTGGAGATATTCTGGTGGGTAAAGTTACGCCAAAAGGTGAAACTCAACTCACTCCAGAAGAAAAACTCCTGCGTGCCATTTTTGGTGAGAAAGCGTCTGATGTAAAAGATACCTCATTGCGTGTTCCGTCAGGTATGGAAGGCACGGTGATAGATGTACGTGTGTTCACTCGTGATGGTGTCGAAAAAGATCGTCGTGCGTTGCAAATTGAAGAAGCAGAAATTGATCAAGTTAAGAAAAACTTACGTGATCAATTACGAATCTACGAGGAAGATATTTACAGTCGTGTCGAGCGATTGATTACCAATAAAGTTTCCGAAGGG
>CAZKDD010000131.1:350-4277 GCA_964551535.1 uncultured Thiotrichales bacterium
GACCCGAGGGACTTAAAGCGGGAGATAAAGTCACTACCGCTTATCTACAGTCTTTGACTAATGAGCGTTGGTTTGAGATTCGTATGCGCGATGAGTCTGTGAATAGTAACCTTGAACAATTAGCACAGAGTATTGAAACTCAGCGTGAAGCGACTGAAACCAAGCTAGCAGAACAGAAACAGAAAATTACTGCCGGTGATGATTTGGTGCCTGGTGTGCTCAAGATGGTTAAAGTCTACCTTGCAGTTAAGCGTCGTATGCAGCCTGGTGACAAGATGGCTGGTCGTCATGGCAACAAGGGTGTGGTGTCAATGATCGTACCGGTTGAAGATATGCCATACATGCCTAATGGCACGCCGGTTGATATCTTGCTTAACCCGTTAGGTGTGCCGTCGCGGATGAATGTAGGACAAGTACTTGAGGTGCATTTGGGGGCCGCTGCAAGAGGCCTAGGCTTGAAGATTCAGGGCATGCTTGATGCTAACGGTAAGCCAGCTGAACTGCGCGATTTCTTAGACCAAATCTATAACCAAGATGAGGGCGCTAAGGTTGACCTAAATCAGTTCTCAGATGATGAAATCATGACTCTATCTCATAACCTCAAAGGTGGTGTACCAATGGCAACCCCTGTGTTTGATGGTGCAGAAGAGCGTGAGATTAAACGCATGTTGAAACTCGCTGATTTGGATGAAGATGGTCAGACCGTGTTGATTGACGGAAGAACAGGGGATCAATTTGAACGTCGTGTGACTGTTGGTTACATGCATATGCTTAAACTCAATCACTTAATTGATGACAAGATGCATGCCCGTTCGACCGGGCCATATAGTCTAGTGACTCAACAGCCATTGGGCGGTAAGGCTCAATTTGGTGGTCAGCGCTTCGGTGAAATGGAAGTGTGGGCGTTGGAGGCTTATGGCGCAGCACACACATTGCAGGAGATGCTCACAGTTAAATCTGATGATGTGGCTGGTCGTAACAAGATGTACAAAAACATCGTCGATAACGATCAGAAAATGGAGGCAGGCATGCCAGAATCCTTCAATGTATTGATGAAGGAGATCCGTTCTCTTGGAATTAATATCGAGTTAGAGCAGAAGGATTAGTCCTTCATTTGATGACCGATTTTAAGAGCAATTAAAAAATTTTGATGACGTTTCACTAGGAGACGCAACACGATGAAAGACTTACTGAATTTACTCAAGCAGCAAGGGCAAGTTGAAGATTTTGATTCAATCAAAATTGGACTAGCATCACCTGACATGATTCGTTCATGGTCGTTTGGTGAAGTTAAAAAGCCAGAAACTATCAACTATCGCACGTTTAAACCGGAGAGAGATGGTTTATTTTGTGCCAAGATTTTTGGTCCTATTAAAGATTATGAATGCTTATGTGGTAAATACAAAAGACTCAAGCACCGCGGTGTTGTATGTGAAAAGTGTGGTGTAGAAGTTACTCAAACTAAAGTGCGTAGAGAGCGCATGGGTCATATTGAATTGGCTTGCCCAGTTGCGCATATTTGGTTCTTGAAATCACTTCCATCACGTATAGGTTTGTTATTGGATATGACGCTGCGTGAGATTGAGCGCATTCTATATTTCGAAGCGTTCGTGGTCATTGATCCTGGCATGACTACACTGGAGACTAAACAGCTGTTGTCTGAAGATGCTTATTTAGAAGCATTAGAAACTTATGGTGATGAGTTTCGTGCGGTCATGGGTGCTGAGGCGATCTATGAGTTAATGTTGCAAGTTGATCTCAAGTCACAGGTGGTTGAGCTTCGCGAGGAGATTGAAAATACTCGTTCAGAGGCTAAATTAAAGCGTTTTTCTAAGCGATTAAAATTGGTTGAGAATCTGCTGGAGTCAGGCAACAAGCCGGAATGGATGATTCTGACTGTATTGCCAGTATTACCGCCAGATCTACGTCCATTAGTTCCACTCGATGGGGGTCGTTTTGCCACCTCCGATTTGAATGATTTATATCGTCGCGTGATCAATAGAAATAATCGTCTGAAGCGACTATTAGAGTTGAATGCTCCTGATATTATCGTGCGCAATGAAAAGCGCATGTTGCAAGAGTCAGTTGATGCTTTACTTGATAACGGTCGCCGTGGACGTGCCATTACTGGCACCAATAAACGCCCGTTGAAATCATTGGCCGATATGATCAAAGGTAAGCAGGGTCGATTCCGTCAGAATCTACTCGGTAAGCGGGTTGACTACTCTGGCCGTTCAGTCATTGTGTGTGGTCCTACATTACGACTCCATCAATGTGGTTTGCCTAAGAAAATGGCTTTGGAATTATTTAAGCCATTTGTATTCAGCAAGTTAATGCTTAGAGGTTTAGCTCCAACCATTAAGGCATGTAAGAAAACTGTCGAACGTGAGGGTGCTGAGGTATGGGATATTCTCGATGAGGTTATCCGTGAGCATCCCGTCATGCTCAACCGAGCGCCGACACTACACCGTCTAGGTATCCAGTGTTTCGAGCCTATCCTGATTGAAGGTAAAGCGATTCAGCTACACCCACTAGTGTGCGCTGCATTCAACGCAGATTTTGATGGTGACCAAATGGCTGTCCATGTACCACTCTCGATTGAAGCTCAATTGGAAGGTCGTGCACTTATGATGTCGACAAATAATATTTTGTCGCCTGCTAATGGTGAGCCAATCATCGTGCCATCACAAGATATCGTGTTAGGTCTCTATTTTATGACACGTGAGAATATTAATGCTCTCGGTGAAGGCATGGTGTTTTCTGATACTGCCGAGGTTTATAGAGCTTATGAGGCTAAATCAGTGGCTCTGCATGCGAAGATAAAAATGCGCATCACTGAGACAGTATTGGATGATGAGGGGGCTGAAACCACTCGTACTTCTCTTGTTGACACTACGGCAGGTCGAGCATTATTACTCGATATTCTGCCTAAAGGCTTAGACTTCGATCTGATTAATCAAGATTTGAACAAGCGAGCAATCTCGAGATTAATTAACGCCTGTTATCGACGAGTCGGACTCAAAGAAACCGTCATTTTCGCTGACCAGCTGATGTACACAGGGTTTAAATTTGCTACGCGTGCCGGAGTGTCGTTCTGTTCAGATGATATGGTCATACCGACAGAAAAAGTCGATATCTTGAATGCAGCAGAAAAAGAAGTAAAAGATATTGAAGAACAATATGCCTCCGGTCTTGTGACTAAAGGTGAGCGTTACAACAAAGTAGTGGATATTTGGTCGCACACTAACGAAAAAGTCGCAAAAGCGATGATGGAAAAGTTAGGTAAAGAAGAAGTTGAAGACGCTGATGGTAACAGTGTTACGCAGGCTTCTTTTAACTCGATTTTCATGATGGCCGATTCCGGTGCTCGTGGTTCTGCCGCCCAGATAAGACAACTCGCTGGGATGCGTGGATTAATGGCTAAGCCGGATGGTTCAATCATTGAGACACCAATTACTGCGAACTTCAGAGAAGGTCTCAACGTATTACAGTATTTTATTTCTACTCACGGTGCTCGTAAGGGTCTAGCGGATACTGCGTTAAAGACAGCAAACTCAGGTTACCTCACACGTCGACTCGTCGATGTGGCACAAGATTTGGTAATTACGGATCATGATTGCGGCACAGAAAACGGTATTTTGATGAATCCGATCATTGAAGGGGGAGATGTAGTCGAGCCTTTGAGTGAGCGTGTGTTAGGACGAGTCGTTGCAAAAGACGTACTGAATAATAGTGGAACGGAAGTAGTCATCCCTAAAGGAACACTTCTTGATGAAGATTGGGTTGCGCGCTTCGAGGAATTGGGTGTGGATGAGATTCTTGTGCGTACACCGATCACATGTGACACGCGTTATGGAGTATGTTCATCTTGTTACGGTCGTGATCTGGCACGTGGACACCTAATCAACAGAGGTGAAGCGGTGGGTG
>CAZKDD010000132.1:0-4255 GCA_964551535.1 uncultured Thiotrichales bacterium
TAGGTCGTATGCCTTCTGCGGTAGGTTATCAGCCAACATTGGCAGAAGAGATGGGTGTATTACAAGAACGTATTACCTCAACCAACTCTGGTTCAATTACTTCAATTCAGGCGGTATATGTTCCTGCCGATGACTTGACTGACCCGTCACCAGCAACCACGTTTGCTCACTTAGATGCGACGGTAGTACTCTCACGTCAAGTAGCAGAGCTAGGTATCTACCCAGCGGTGGATCCATTGGATTCAACCAGCCGTCAGTTAGATCCGTTGATTATTGGTCAAGAGCACTATGACACTGCGCGAGATGTTCAAAACACATTGCAGCGTTATAAAGAACTTAAAGATATTATCGCTATTCTTGGTATGGATGAGTTATCTGAGGAAGATAAGCAGGTAGTAACACGTGCTCGTAAAATCCAAAGATTCTTGTCGCAGCCGTTCAGTGTGGCGGAAGTATTCACAGGGACTCCCGGCGAGTTAGTGCCTTTGAAAGAGACCATTTCAAGTTTCCGTTCAATTGTTGATGGTGAGTACGATCATCTACCAGAACAAGCGTTCTACATGGTCGGTAACATCGAACAAGTGCTCAAGAAAGCAGAAGAACTGTAATTAATATACTATGGCAACAACCATGCAACTTGATATTGTAAGCGCAGAGTCAGAAATCTTTTCTGGTGAAGTCACTGCCGTGATCGCTCCGGCGATTATGGGTGACGTAGGTATCTTTCCTAACCACACACCTTTGGTTACGCAGCTTAAACCGGGTGAAATTAAGATCGAAATGGAAGGGCAAGAAGATCAACACATTTATGTGTCGGGGGGTATGCTAGAAGTTCAGCCTGATGTTGTGACAGTGTTATCAGACACAGCGGTACGAGCTGAAGACCTTGATGAAGCCAAAGCGCTAGAAGCTAAGCAAAAAGCCGAACAGGCATTGGCTGATAAGGGTGGAGAAATCGATAGTGCTCGTGCTATGGCAGAACTGGCTGAAGCCAATGCACGACTGCGAATGATTCAAAAAATACGCAAAGGCTAATTACTCTAGTCATTACAAAGAAAAGTAAAATTGATCAGGCAGCTTTTAAGCTGCCTTTTTTTTCGCTTATTTTCTATTCAAAACCGATTAACTAGTCCAAAATAGACGATAATTGTTGTTTAATAGTCGTATTCAAACGGATTTATTTCAATGTCATTGAATGTTGTCATTTTAGCCGCCGGTCAAGGCACCCGCATGCATAGCGAAATACCTAAGGTGTTACATCTTGTCGGTGGTATACCGATGCTGATGCATAGTATCCAGTGCGCACGTCAACTAAATGCCACACAAATCAATGTGGTCTATGGTTATGGTGGACAGCAATTACAGTCAACAGTTAGCTGTGATGATGTTGATTGGGTTGAACAGAAAGAACAACTTGGTACCGCTCATGCGGTACAACAATGCATAGCAAACCTGCAAAAAAATAGTGAGAGTCAGACATTAATACTTTATGCCGATGTCCCCCTTTTACAAGCCAGTGCTTGTCAGTCTCTATTAAAGACTGAGGCAGATCTAACCATACTTACTAGCATCAATGAGAACCCAACTGGTTATGGTCGAATTGTGCGAGACCGTGATAATCAAATAAATAGTATTGTTGAAGAAAAAGACGCGAGTCCTGCGATAAAAAAAATCACAGAAATTAATTCAGGGATTATGTGTGCCGACACACAATGTCTCATTCAGTGGTTAGCACAAATTAACAACGACAATAGTCAGCAAGAATACTATTTAACAGACATCGTTGAGTTGGCAGTGGAGAGCGGTCAATCCGTCAAGGCAATAACATGCGAGGATCATAGCGATGTCATGGGAGTCAATGATCGCGTGCAGCTATCTCAAGTAGAAGCCTGTTATCAACAGCGTGAACGTCAGCGCCTAATGTTGCGAGGGGTGACACTGAAACATCCCGATACAGTTTTTATAGAAGGGGTTGTTGAAGCAGCAAACGATATCGTGATAGAGCCCTGTGTGACGCTGCGAGGCAATGTCACTTTGGAAGAGCACGTTCATATCGGCATGAATAGCATTATCTCGGATAGTCATATTGGTAGAGCGACAACAATCCATGCGTATTCACATATACATCAAACTCATATCGGTCAAAGTTGCGAGATAGGACCGTACGCGCGGCTAAGGCCAGATACTGTTCTTGCAGATGAGGTTAAGATTGGAAATTTTGTTGAGATAAAGAAAACCAATATAGATACAGGTTCAAAAATCAATCATCTAAGTTATTTGGGTGATGCACAAATTGGACGTGGGACTAATATCGGAGCAGGCACTATTAGTTGTAATTATGACGGTGCGAACAAACATAAAACTATTATCGGTGATCATGTATTTATAGGTTCAAACACTCAATTAGTTGCGCCTGTAATGATCAATAACGGAGCAACCATAGGGGCTGGATCCACGATCACCAGTGAAGCCCCGGCCAACAAATTAACATTGTCACGTAGCAAACAAAAAACCATCGATCATTGGCAGCGACCAAGCAAAAACAATAAGAATGAAGGACACAGTTAACCTATGTGTGGAATTGTTGGTGCGGTTGCTAATAGAGATGTATCAGAGTTGTTGATTGATGGCCTGCGACGGCTTGAGTATCGTGGCTATGATTCAGCAGGTATTGCCGTATGTAACAATCAATCTATAGAAAGAATTCGACGCAGTGGAAAAGTAGAAACACTCGCGCAACATGTATTAGAACAACCCATGTATGGACACATTGGCATTGCTCACACACGGTGGGCCACCCATGGTGCACCATCTGAAAACAATGCCCATCCTCATATGTCAGTACAACGACTGGCCGTCGTTCATAATGGCATTATTGAAAACTTTCAAACCCTTAAAGACCAGCAAACGCGTGCCGGTGTAGATTTTCAATCTGAAACTGACAGTGAAGTGATAGTCCACCAGATTGAGCATTATTTGTGTGAAGAAAAAACACTGCTGGCGGCTGTAATCAGAGCATGTAGTGATCTTGAAGGGACTTATGCCTTAGCCGTGATTGACCAACAAGATCCCAGCCGCATGGTGGTAGCACGCAATGGCAGTCCACTAATTATTGCATTAGGTGAAGATATAAATCTTGTTACCTCTGATATCAATGCGGGGTTGAAGCATACACAAGATTTCATCTATTTAGAAAATGGAGATATTGCTGAAATAACTGTTGATCAGATAAATGTTTATGATAGTGATGGTGTAAAAGTAGAGCGTGCTACAAAACATAGTGATCAGTGTGTTGTGGATGTAGATAAAGGTGATTTTTCACACTACATGTTAAAAGAGATTTATGAACAACCTCGCGCCATCACGGATACACTCGAGGGGCGAATTTTTAATGGTCAGGTTAGTGATGCAATATTAGGGCCCAAAGCACAACCAATTTTAGATGCCACAAAAGTCATTCAAATCATAGCGTGTGGCACCAGCTATCATGCGGCATGTGTTGCTAAGTATTGGTTTGAAGAATTAGCCGGTGTGCCATGTCATGTCGAAATCGCCAGTGAATTTCGCTATCGCAAACACATAGTGCAATCGGGCACATTGTTTGTGACAGTATCTCAGTCAGGTGAGACAGCAGATAGCCTAGCCGCTTTGTTACAAGCACAAGGTGAGGATTATGTAGGTTCATTAGTCATATGTAATGTGCCGGAAAGCTCCTTAGTTCGAGAATCTGATCTCGCACTCATGACTCATGCAGGGCCAGAGATAGGTGTTGCCTCTACGAAAGCATTTACAACACAATTAGTTGCTCTCATGTTACTGGTGATTGTAGTTGGGAGAAGACATCAACTAGATGCGCAGACACATAATGAGTTGATTACACAATTATCGAATTTACCAACACGAATCAATAAAATTTTTGAGTGTGATGCAGCCATTCAAAAATTGGCATTACGGTATCAAGATAAACAACATGCATTATTTTTAGGCCGTGGATCACACTTCCCTATTGCCATGGAAGGGGCTTTGAAACTGAAAGAGATTTCATATGTGCATGCAGAAGCTTATGCTGCAGGTGAATTAAAACATGGCCCGATAGCGTTGATTGATGAAAGTATGCCGGTAATCACCGTCGCACCCAATAATGAATTATTAGAAAAATTAAAAAGTAACATACAAGAAGTACGTGCACGAGGGGGTGAACTGCATGTGTTTGCCGACAGTTCAAGTGGCTTTGATAAGGATGAGTGCATGCAGC
>CAZKDD010000133.1:0-4226 GCA_964551535.1 uncultured Thiotrichales bacterium
ACCCTAATCGGATTTGAAGGTGATCCTCATTGGGACCCTTTGCATATTGCAAGCAATATTCTGATTGTGCTGGGGTTTGTACTCTTGTCTTCAGCCTGGAGTGTACTGCATAAAGCACAACAGCTGAGGCAATTGGCGACATCAGGGTGGTATGCTCGATGTCGGCATCCACAATATGTCGCATTCATCTTAATTATGTTTGGCTTTTTATTACAGTGGCCAACGATTCCAACGGTTGTTATGTTTCCGATATTAGTCGTGGTCTACGTTAGACTGGCTCATAAAGAGGAAGCCATTGCACTTAAAGAATTTGGTGATGAATATCGCTATTATCAATCTATTACACCAGCGTGGATACCAAAGATAAACAAATCGATAACTACGGAGAGTATATAAGAACCAAACGGTATGATCGTAGCTGTAAAGCCATGATCACAATTGTTAATTACTGAACTCAAGTCACTAAGGTCAAACAGACAATGGAACAGGTCCAACATAGCAGCTGTCATGCACCGGCAGATAAGCCAGATTACTTACTGTGGGGGTCACTCGCTGGTGTTGTTTTACTTTATTTACAAGCACCCTGGCTAGGCGCTAGTGAAAATATGCCAGGTTGGTATCGAGTGTTAATGACATCTGTCTTTGATCTTATTAATACGATGTCTTGGAGTATGGTGCTTGGCGTGTTAATGGTAGCGGCTCTATCAAAGATACCGAGAGAATTTGTGATGTCAATTTTGGGAACTCAAGGTGGCGTCAAAGGTATTCTTAGAGCGACTGCAGCCGGAGTATTACTGGATTTATGTAGCCACGGCATACTGATGGTGGGCGCAAAACTTTATGAACGGGGTGCGAGTATCGGTCAAATCATGGCTTTTTTGATCGCAAGCCCCTGGAATTCGTTTTCACTTACCTTAATTCTAATAGCGCTCATTGGTTTGCCTTGGACATTAGCCTTTATAGGTTTGTCGATGTTGATCGCTATTGTAACCGGAATTGTATTTGATCAACTGGTCCGATTGAAAAAATTGCCCTCGAATCCCCAACAGATAGATTTACCAGCAAACTTTAAATTTTGGGAGTCTGCTAAAGAAGGTTTCGCAAAAACTGACTTTAATACTGCATTTTTTAAATCCATGGTTATACAAGGCATTAAAGACTCACGAATGGTGATGCGCTGGATCTTGTTTGGTGTTCTGCTTGCTGGATTAGTCAGAGCCTTTGTGTCTCCAGAAACATTTGGAACCTATTTTGGGCCTACTATGGCAGGGCTAGGGTTAACCGTATTGGTCGCAACTATTTTAGAGGTGTGTTCAGAAGGCTCAACACCTATAGCTGCTGATTTGCTGACTAGAGCAAACGCACCCGGTAATAGTTTTGCTTTCCTGATGACCGGTGTATCAACTGACTATACAGAGATTATGGTTTTGAAAGATACCACCAAGTCATGGAAAATACCCTTGTTGTTACCATTATTAACGGTACCACAGGTTATTTTTATCGCGTGGCTAATGAATGGTTTTTCTGGTTGAACTTTTAAAGCACTAACAGATATGGAGGCAATATCATGAAAATTAATCCTATAAAATTTGGTCTAGCTTGTGCGGTCACTTTTTCTCTGGTTTGGATTGTGTGCAGTGCTTTGGTCATGTTGTTTCCATCTGGAATGATGCAAATGACTGGAGGAATGGTACATGGAGATCTTTCTCATTTACAGTGGGATATGGGCATATCAGGTATAATCATGGGGTTGATAGGCTGGGCAATAGTAGCTGGCACCACAGGCGGGCTGATTGCGTTTGTTTATGATCGTTTGATTGTGGCAAAGTAAATAATGTTCTTTGAAATGGATATAAATCTAAAAATATTTCTCACTGTGTTTTTATCAGTATTTATTGCTGAGCTAGGAGATAAAACTCAGTTGGCAACTATGTGGTTTGCAGCTGATAAAGATGTGAGTAAAGCTACCGTTTTTTTAGCGGCATCGCTTGCTCTAGTTGTCGCTTCGGCTATTGGTGTTGCAGCTGGATCATTGCTATCAGGCTATATCAATGAAAAGTATCTTTATTACCTAGCTGGATTTGGTTTCATTGCTATTGGCATGATAACTTTGTTTAAAGTTTAAATCATAGTGCAGAGTAGGTAACCATGATATAGACTTGGGTATATCTGCTATAATATGATAATTATAAAGGTTCACTCGGCGAGAAAACTAAACATATGATCAAAAAATGTACAGCGCACATAATGCTATTAGCAATGGTGATGTTGAATATCGCCAGTATTGCTAATGCATCATGTTTGCTGGATGATCCAGATCATACTCATGTTGCTGATTTAGAGCATGCTAGTGATATTCAAGACCTTGACCAAGATAATAACTGTGATTGTTGTCATGGGGCCTGCTCTCATACCACTTTTATGATCACAACAAACAAAATGGCATACCAAACAGATCGCCATACTTTGTTTTTTTCAAGAGATGGAACTGATTATCCGTCTCACTTTCAATACCCACCCTCCCGACCTCCCAAAGCTTAAGCCGCCTATTCAGAGAAATATGCGACTGCGTTTTGTCTATGGCAACACGCAAAGTGTCTCTTAATTACTGTTGCTTTGGGAAATCTATACATGCCTACAACACATCGTTTACTTACGGTGAGCAACGTGCTCATAGCCATATTGGTGACACAATATACTTTTGCCGGCAGCTCTATTAATGAGCCGCACTCCCATACTGACCACGATTATGAAGGATCGGTTTATAACCAAGAAGAAATTCTAACATTACCTGATGCTATAAAACGAGCTATTGATGAATCCCCATACTTGAAGTCCTTGCGCAGCCAAATTGAAGCAGCTGAAGGGGCTGAGCTTCAGGCAAGCTATCAACCTAACCCGGAACTCTCTTTTGAGGTAGAGAATTTTATAGGGACCGGTGAGTTCAACGGTGCCGATGCGGCTGAGTTTACACTTGAAGTGACCCAGACACTTGAAAAAAAGGATAAACGGTTAGCCCGTGAAGATGTAGCCACGGCGATTAAAGAGCAAATTAATAGTGTTTACCTCTCTGCTCGTCTAACAATTGAGCGAGATGTTCATATTGCTTATGCAAATATTTTGTCTGAGGCTGAATCGGTTAAATTGGCAATTGAGCAAGAGGAGCTGGCAAAGAACGTTCTAAAAATAGTGTCCAAGCGTGTAAAAGCGGCAGCTGATTCAGAGATTCAAAAAAGCAAAGCTGATGTTGCATATGGGATGAGTGTTATCTCTCGTGAACAACACCAGCAGCAGCTCGCGATTGCTAAAGCGACATTGGCGAGATTTTGGGGGTCATCAGAACTCAACTTTTCATTGGATCATAGCCTTTTCTATGCGTTACAACCACCTCAAACATTAATGCATTACCAGAAGTTGCTAATTTTTACGCCTGACATACAAAGATTGCAATATCTAAAATCTGAAAAGCAATCCTTATTAAAGCTTGAACAAGCCCTGGCAAAACCAGATCCGAATATTAGTTTTGGTTTACGAGACTTTCGCGAAAGCGGTGATCAGGCGCTGATGGTGGGTGTCTCTATTCCAATTACACTACATAACCAAAATAAGGGCAATATAGCGAAAGCGCAATCTGAATTGCATCAAGCGGACAGCGAATCTCAACAGGCTATACGATTACTGGAGCAACAGCTCAGTGAGAATTGGCAGGCTTGGAGCATGGCCTATGCTGAAGCCAATCGATTAAATCAGTCTTTATTACCTGCTGCTGAAAGATCCTTTGCATTAGCACGATCCGGTTATGAGAGGGGTAGGTTTCCATATCTTGAAGTACTGGATGCCCAACGCACTTTATTCGATGCCCGATCTCAGTATCACGATGCTTTGAAACGTTATCACGCTGCTCGGGCTCATGTAGAGAGATTGACTAGTTATACAGGAGAAAAATAATGCAATTTACATCCATTACTCTTTTTTCGATATTGATGTTAGTGAGTGGATTCTCCTTAGCAGCTGACAATCATCACAACCACGCTCATTATGAGCAACATGAAGAGCGAGATGATCACGAAGAAGATAAGCATAATGAGAGTCAGAAACACATAAAACATGAGGATGATCACAACCAACGTACCGATGACGGTGGCACGCATGATGAACATAAACACCACAACGACCACCATAATCATGGTCACCAAGAGCATGAAGAGGGGCGCACTGAAATATCT
>CAZKDD010000134.1:0-4214 GCA_964551535.1 uncultured Thiotrichales bacterium
ATTCCTAGCATTGCAACTAGTGCACTTGCCAGTACCATTACTCTCGTCTTCATATCTTACTCCTGATAATGAAATGATTATTTAAACTTATTTATTTTTATTTTGTGAGTTTCAAGTCACAGTAACAACAACGTCTTGTGCAGACAGCACAAAACGCCATAACTGAAGTGTATGCTTAAAATAAATAGAAAGCCAATACAAAATTACTGCTAGATTAGTATATTAGAGTATTATGATGATGTGATAAAAACACTGCCCATAAACATTTGTAATATAGAACAGAAAATTCGCTCCAGCCCTGATTATGTAAAGATATTTTCGATGTGCTGAAATATCTCATCAGTGCGGATATCGCGACTGTCTTCATCACAGCGTAATTTCACCTCAACCGTATCATTTTTTAGGCCTCGTTCACTGACCACTATGCGCAGTGGAATCCCAATTAATTCATGATCGGCAAACATTTGTCCTGGGCGAGCATTGCGATCATCGAACAATACTTCATAACCTCGTTGAGTGAGTAGATCATAGAGTTGCTCACAAAATTCTTTGGTCGTGTCTGACTTATACATATTGATGGGGCAAATTGATAATTGAAAGGGGGCTAAACTTTGCGGCCAAATAATGCCTTTGTCGTCATAATTTTGTTCGATAGCGGCGGCGACGACACGTGAAACGCCTATGCCATAGCATCCCATGGTGACAATGGTATCTTTGCCATTTTGATCAAGAACTGCAGCCCCTAGTGCTTGGCTATATTTATCGCCAAGTTGAAAAATATGGCCAACTTCGATGCCGCGTTTAATATGTATCATGCCTTTGCCATCAGGGCTGACATCACCCTCTTGTATGTTTCTTAAATCCGCCTGTGTGAGGATACTGATATCTTCCCAGTTGGCATTGACAAAATGAGAATCGGCTTGATTGGCGCCACAAACAAAATTGATGAGCGCCGCAGCGCTGTGATCGACCACTAATTTATCTTCATGACCGAAAGGCCCTATGTAACCCGCAGCGCTATTCAGTTGAGAGGTAATCTCATCATCGCTAGCGAGGGTCAGCGGAGAAAGAATCCCCTCAATTTTTTCTGCCTTTATCACATTGAGTTCGTGATCACCACGCAGCGCCAATAACATAACGCCACCATCTTCAGCTTTGACAGCTAGGGTTTTGATGCAGTCACATGGTCGAACATTTAATGCGTGAGACACATCTTCAATGGTTTTTTGATTTGGTGTGGCAACTTGCTCGGTAGGGAGTTTTTCTGCACATCCTTCTATACTAGGTTTTGGTGCGGGCGCTAATTCAATATTGGCTGCGTAATCACTACCATCTGAGAATGCGATTGCATCTTCTCCTGATTCTGCAAGTACATGGAATTCATGGGAACTATCACCCCCAATAGACCCTGAGTCAGCTTGTACCGCTCTGAATTCCAACCCAAGACGAGTGAATATCTGAGTATAAGTGGCGTGCATGATTTCATAGGTTTGTTCTAAACATGCTTGATCGAGATGAAATGAGTAAGCATCCTTCATGATGAACTCACGAGCGCGCATGACACCAAATCGAGGTCGAATTTCATCGCGGAATTTGGTTTGGATCTGATAGAGATTAAGAGGCAGCTGTTTGTAGGAACGGATTTCCTTGCGCACCAAGTCAGTAATCACTTCCTCATGAGTGGGACCAAAGCAGAATTCACGTTGGTGGCGATCATGAAAGCGTAATAGCTCAGGACCATATTGCTCCCAGCGCATGGATTCCTGCCATAGCTCGGCAGGTTGCACGGCTGGCAGTAAACACTCAAGAGCACCTGCTTTATTCATTTCCTCTCGGACGACATTTTCCGCTTTTCTGAGGATGCGTAAGCCCAGAGGCAACCAACTGTAAAGTCCAGCCGCCAATTTGCGGATCATACCAGCGCGCAACATTAATTGATGACTGATAATTTCAGCATCGGCGGGGATTTCTTTAAGTGTAGAAAGTGGGAAATGTGATACTCGCATGAGATTCCTTAAACTTTAGATATTCTCGATTATCTTGAAGATTGTTGTCAGCAGTTGTACGAAATAACTGGCGCAAGTTAATCTCAGACTGCTCACTAAAGCAAGCATAAAACTCTTTGGGCGGGATATAAAATTTCAGTCTTAAACCGTATTATTGATAATAACTGGCTTAAATTGCCAAAACAGCCACAGGTAGAGTGTTATAATCATGTTTCTATGTGTCAGTTCATTTGAAAATATTCACCTGATCAATATAAATCTATGCTGAAATATATAAAAAACTGGTATTTGAGTCATTTCTCTAATCCGCAGGTTGTCACTCTAGTTTTATTCATTCTAAGTGGGTTGTTGGTCGTGACGTTCTCCGGGAAAATTCTGGCGCCATTATTCGCAAGCATAGTGATCGCCTATCTACTCGAGGGTGCCGTTGCTATGCTCGAGAAGACCCATACACCTAGAATTATGGCATTGAGTTTGGTGTTCACTGCATTCATAGCGTTAGTGGTGATTCTTTTATTCGTATTAGTGCCTCTGTTATCAAAGCAATTCACCCAATTTTTTGTAGAATTGCCAACTATGGTCAATCAAGGTCAATTGCTGTTAATGCGTTTACCGGAATTATTTCCTAGTTTAGTCAGCTCAGAGCAGGTGAGTGAGATTTCCGCCTTTATTCGTAGTGAGGTGCTGGGCTTTGGTCAAATCTTAATTTCTAAACCCATAGCTTCGGTGGTCGGCTTAATTACTATCTTGGTTTATTCTGTCATTGTGCCTTTGTTGGTGTTTTTCCTGCTCAAGGATAAAACCAAGATTCTTGAATGGATAGCACACTTTTTGCCTGAGGAACGAGACTTGACCAATGAGGTTTGGTTTGAGGTAAACCAGAAAATTGCCAGTTACGTACGAGGTAAATTTTTGGAGGTATTGAATATTAGCGTGGTGACTTATATTGCTTTCGCTAGTTTGAGTTTGAATTATGCAATGTTGTTGGCGGTGTTGGTGGGATTTTCAGTGATTATTCCATACGCTGGAGCCGCAGTAGTGACTCTGCCAGTGCTGTTTGTAGCCTATGCTCAGTGGGGAATTTCCAGTGAATTTTTATACGTATTGATCGCTTACTCTGTGATTCAGTTTATTGATGGTAATGTACTCGTGCCATTGTTGTTTTCAGAGATCGTTAATTTACATCCCGTGGCAATCATTGTCGCAGTATTATTTTTTGGTGGGTTATGGGGTTTGTGGGGGGTATTTTTTGCGATTCCACTAGCAACTTTAATCAATGCTGTCATAAATCTCTGGCCTGAGACGAGTAAAGGGTCAGAATCGAATGCGACGAGCTTGTAATGGCCGGTATGCGCAATTACTATTCGTCCAGTATTTCAGACCACGGAGAGAGGAATGTTTAAAGGCAGTATGGTTGCCATTGCCACACCAATGCATGAGGATGGTTCAGTTGATTTCAATGCGTTGGATGGATTAGTTGATTTTCATCTGCAAAATCAGACAGATGTGATTATTCCCGCAGGTACCACAGGTGAATCTGCAACGCTGGATCATGAAGAGCATTGTCAAGTTATTAAACGTGTGGTCGATAGAGTTAACGGTCGTGTACCCGTGATCGGAGGGACAGGTGCGAACTCGACCTGGGAAGCTATTTCTTTAACTCGCTGTGCGGCTGAAGCCGGGGTTGATGCGTGTCTACTAGTGACTCCTTATTACAATAAGCCAACTCAAGAAGGACTCTATCAACACTATAAAAAAATCGCCGAGGAAGTTGATATTCCGCAAATTCTTTACAATGTACCGAGTAGAACCGCTTGTGACATGTTGCCTGCCACCGTCGCAAAACTAGCTGAACTGAAGAATATTGTCGGTGTCAAAGAAGCTTCCGGAGATATGAGTCGCGCCATAGAGATACAAAAATCTTGTGGGCCCGATTTTATGGTAGTGAGTGGAGAAGATGGACAAGCCATGGAATCGATTCTGGCCGGTGGGCATGGTGTTATTTCCGTCACGGCCAATGTGGCACCTCGCTTAATGCATGAGATGTGTGCTGCTGCATTGGCCGGTGATCGCGAAAAGGCGCAGACTTTGAATGAACAATTAGAAGATTTGCATCGAGATTTATTTATCGAGTCTAACCCGATACCCACTAAGTGGGCATTGCATGAGATGGGATTAATTCCTGCGGGTATTCGTTTGCCATTAACC
>CAZKDD010000135.1:0-4186 GCA_964551535.1 uncultured Thiotrichales bacterium
GACAACCAAAATTAGACAGCAGAGCCGTAGATCCCCTCAAATTTCACGATTTTAGAACGTCCTGTATAGCCACGAGCAAGCCTGATCGCACTCATGGTCGCTTCTGTACCCGAGCTAACCATACGCACTTGCTCTATCGAGGGGACCACTTCACAGACTAGCTTAGCCATCTCTGTTTCAAGTAGCGTTGGTGCACCAAAACTTAATCCATGAACTGCGGCTGCTTGTACCGCTTGAATAACATCTTTATGGGCATGGCCAAGGATCATAGGCCCCCATGAACCCACATAATCGATGTATTGTTTGTCCGAGGTATCATAGATATAGGCGCCTGAGGCGCGTTTGACATATACCGGATTACCTCCGACGGCTTTAAATGCACGTACCGGTGAATTGACACCGCCAGGGATGTATTTTTGTGCTTCTTCAAAATGTGATTGCATTGGTTCCATGAGTTGCCTAGAAGAGGGAAGTAAATTATCGGTGCATTATACCAACTTGGTGAAAATTGTTAGCTGCCTTATAGGGGTCTTGTGCATTAAATACTGTATGACTGCTGGCAATTAGATGTGCACCAGCTCGCAAGGGCTGATTAACATTATCTATTGTGATGCCTCCGATGGCGCAAATAGAGGGTTTTAACTGTTTGCAGGCGCTGTGGAGAACATTGATGGGACATGGTTGCGCACACGGCTTGGTAGGTGAGGGAAAAAGCCGACCAAATGCCACATAATCCGCACCTTGTTTTTGTGCTATTAGCGCTCGGTAGATATTTCGGTAACATGACACACCAATAATTTTTTGGTTACCCAACAGTTCGCGTGCATGGCGAAGAGAATAATCAGACTGACCAATATGCACACCATCAGCTTGAATGCGTTTAGCTAGGTTGACTCGATCATTAATGATCAATGTAGCGCCATAGTCATGACATAGATGTTGGATGTCTTGGGCTAATGGTAGCAGTGCTTGGTCACTAAGGGTTTTTTCTCTGAGTTGAATAAATTGTGCACCTCCTTGAATAATGCACTCAATGCGCTCAACCCATGTGTGATGAGGATAATGAGTGTCAGAGGTGAGTACATAGAGACCTTGTAGCATTATTGATACGCTCTGTTTCGAGTGGGTATCATTTGTCCGTGCCCCAGTGCTTGTGCATGTTTGAGTGTTTCATAGGTGTAAAGTTGTGCATGTAATGATGCATCTGGTATTGATTCTCCTAATGCAAGATAACAGGCCAGAGCACTACTCATAGTACATCCACTGCCATGATAGCGATGGGTCAGTCGTTTCCAAGTGTAGGTTTTCACCAGAGTGTTATATTCGAATAGCATATTATTTACATCTGTCGATTCTGTATCGCCACCTGTCAGCAAGATATGTTTTGCTCCCAGTTGACATAGTGTATGAACGTTTTCTATCAGTGTAGGTGAGTGTGTGTGTTGATGATTGGTGTGTGTCAATTGTGTCAGTTCACTGTGGTTAGGGGTGATGATATCGACTTTAGGTAGTAGGGCGTGTTGGATAGCCTCTAAGGTGGTTGAATCTGCAAAGGCTTTTCCTTGTGATGGAATGAGAACAGGATCATAAACTACAGGGATGGTGGGAAAATCTGTGATGATCTCTGCTATTATGTGCGCGGTATCTTGGTTTGCAATTGCGCCTATCTTGCAGGCAGCAATCTCCATATCTTGAATTATGGCAGTTGCCTGTTGTTGAATTAGATCATTTTTCACGGGGCTGACTGAGCTGACACCTGAGGTATTTTGCACCGTCAGACAACTTGCAATGGGCAGAGCATGTCCACCGCACTGAAAGATGGCTTCAATATCTGCTTGTAGTCCAGCTCCCCCACAGGGATCTAGGCCTGAGAAACATAAGATGCTTGGCCGCATGATTTTTTTATTAATAATTAATGAATACTAAGTTCTAGTTGCACAGTAAATAAATTGCTGATGTTTATTTAATGATACTAGCACGCTAGAACAAGGAGTGAGTAAGTGTACAAAAAATATATGTGTGTGATTTGTGGTTGGATTTATGATGAAGAAAAAGGTGCGCCTGAGGATGGTCTAGCACCTGGTACTAAATGGGATGACATACCGATGAATTGGCAATGTCCTGAGTGTGGTGCAATTAAGGATGATTTTGAAATGGTTGAGATTGAATAACTCATTACATTTAGCCATAGACTAATCTTAATCATATTTAAATCTTAATAATATTTTAGGGAAAAAAATGACAGCTTTAATATGTGGATCGTTCGCTTACGATAACATCATGACTTTTCAGGATAGATTCAAGCATCATATCCTGCCGGATAAGGTGCATATTCTCAATGTATGTTTTTTAGTGCCGGCTATGCGCAAGGAGTTTGGTGGATGTGCAGGTAATATTGCCTATAATTTAAAATTATTAGGTGGTGAAGGGAAGCCGATGGGGACTGTGGGGTCGGATTTTAAGCCTTATGCTGATTGGATGGATAAAGTAGGGGTTAGTCGAGATTATTTGTTTGAGATTGATGACGCATATACTGCTCAGGCGTTTATTACTACCGACCTTGATGATAACCAAATTACAGCGTTTCATCCTGGTGCAATGGACTTTGCTCATCAGCAAGCGGTACCTGCTCAGGATGGAATTAGTTTGGGTCTAATATCTCCAGATGGGCGCGATGCAATGATTCAGCATGCACAACAATTTTTTGATGCAGGTATTCCTTTTATTTTTGATCCGGGTCAGGGTTTGCCTATGTTTGATGGAGAGGATTTGATGACATTCATCAAGCAAGCAACTTATGTGACTGTTAATGACTATGAAGCACAGTTATTAAAAGAGCGCACGGGTTTGAGTGAGAGTCAAATTGCTGAGCATGTGCAAGCATTGATTGTTACCCAAGGCGCTCAAGGGTCAATGGTGTATACATCACAACAAGAGATGCATATTCCAGCCGTAAAAGTCAGTGATCTGCAAGATCCTACTGGTTGTGGAGATGCTTATCGGGCGGGATTAATTTTCGGCATTATGAATGGGATGGACTGGGAAACCAGTTGCCGCATTGCTTCTTTAATGGGGGCTATCAAAATTCAGTATCATGGCACTCAGAATCATAGTTTTAGTCTGAATGATTTTAAGCAACAGTTTGAACAGGCCTATGGCTATCAGTTTTGAGTGATGTTGATAAAAATGACTATTTATATCTGAGTCACGTGAAGTTATAGATGATAAAAATCCGTATATTTTCATCCTTTCATCCTCTACTGCTCATGCACACTCTGAGATGGTTTTTATTGGTTGCTTTGATGACCAACAGTGCATGGGCGTTGACTGAAAACCATTTACGGGTTTTTGAAATATTTCCTAGCAACTATGCGCAATATGGTATTTCTCCCTTCTTCGGACCTGTTGATGCGAGTCATTTGCAAACTATGACTGTAATCGTTGCACAGAGTAATGAATACGGCGCTGTCACTAATGTGCTTGTGCACTATCTTAATCATAAAGATGAAACACGCCTATCAGTACCAGTCAGCTATGGTTGCAGTGATGAAAAAAGTCGATGTTTCATTGAGTTTTTTGTTCATCAGCGATATCAGAATAATGTTCAAGTTGAAGTTTTCTACCAAACCGATGCCAAGGTGATACCAAAATCTGGGGCTCGTTATCAGATAAAAGATTTAGGCACGCTATCTGAGAGAATGCACAAACATCATCACCCATATCATGAACATTAAGGGGTCAATCTCTAAATGAAATAATTGGCCATTGATGTTGTTCAGCATGTACACGCAGGGCTGGATCAGGGTCCACTGCGTAAGCATGTGTTACGGCGCTTAGCAGCGGGATATCATTTCTAGAATCACTGTATGCGACACTGTTTTGCATGGATTGTTGCGTTGCATCACACCATTCCCTTAGACGATCAAGCTTTTGGTTGGCAAAACAAGGAGAGGCGCATTCACCTGTATACTTGCCATTGATGATTTCGGGCAGGGTGGCCAATAACTGATCTACACCGTAGAGTTGTGCAATCGGTTCAGTAATAAAGTGATTAGTGGCGGTAATGATGACAATGGTGTCTCCTGACTGACGATGCTGTTGCACTCGCTCCAGGCCTTTTTTAGTCATAATCGGCTTAATTTTCTGCTCTAAAAATTCCTCACGCCAGGTTTTAAGTGTATGCATG
>CAZKDD010000136.1:0-4142 GCA_964551535.1 uncultured Thiotrichales bacterium
ATTAGATGAAGAGTAATCCTCTACAAATTCTTAAACTGAAAATCAGGTGCTTGATGCTATCCTGCATCGCTATCTTGATCATTGTAATACTTCTATTTTGCTGGATTGTCATTCAGGGTTTGGTATGCGTGATCAGCTTTGGTTTCCGTATGCTTATCGGCGTCGACCGATAAAAAAAATCGGCGTTATTTTGGCGTTAAAATTGTTGCTTGATAAAACCTATCCGTATCATAACTATATTTTTGAACCCCAATCGAACAATTATCTTACGCATGGTGATTTATGGGATTATTTCTATAAACGTATTTCTTCGATACGTCCCATGACATTTTTGCCGCTGACGTTGGAGTTGGGTTCTTGGCATTGGATTAGAAAACGCCCCTCGCAACTGTTGAGCTATTCTGGCTTGTTTAATCCAATGTCTAAGCATCGACTCAATTTGGTATTACGTAGACATAGTTTACTCATCGATTTTCTTGTCAATGCCACGATTAATGTCGATGAGTGGATGCCAGATCGAGCGACACAAAAAGCATTAACTCAGGCTGCGATGTCGCAGTGGTATTAACGGTGATGTGCTTGTGACGTAGATTTTAATGCGTGGTTTGTCCCGAGAAAAACAGCACTGGGGTGACGTTTTGCCTCAGCTCCAGGCGTTGTTTGCGCCTGAGCCATGTGAAGCGATTGATTTTACAGGAGCTGGTGATCGCTATTATGTTAAGCCTCCGTTGTCCGTTGCGGCAATTGCTGATGAATGCTTAGAAAATGTGTTGTCATTCGAGCCGCCTTACCGTTTTATCGGCTTGTCGATGGGCGCCATGGTGACATTGGCGATGAGTCAGAAAATCGATATCGATCGCATGGTGTTGATTAATACCAGTCTCAGAAACCTCTCGCCTTTTTATGAGCGTCTTCATTGGTCTGTCATACCGGTGGTCATTCAATGTTTGTTCACTCAAGACAGATTAAAAAGAGAGCGCGCTATTTTACAGTTAACCAGTGGTATTGCCGATCAAAAGTGGGGTATTATACCGACCTGGTGTCAGATCCAGGCGCTACATCCTGTTTCTTTGGCAAACGCATTGCGTCAGCTCTATGCAGCCAGTCGGTTTGAGTTTCGTGGCAACAGCGGTGCGCGGACATTGGTTATATCGAGTCGCAATGACCAGCTGGTTGATTCGCAGTGTAGTCGAGCGTTAGCACAGCTACTACAAGCAGATGTTCGAATGCATCCCTGGGCTGGTCATGATTTGCCTTTAGATGATCCCGCCTGGTTGATTGATACCATCATGGAGTGGTTTACCCCTTCCGTTGCAACGTCTACTTAATTTTTCTGCAAATATTTGGCACCAGGTTCGCTCAATTTGATCCTGTTGAGCCAATGCTCATTTGGAGAGGGTTTGCGATGTGTGCATTAGGTGTGGGTGGCTACAGCCAATTATTCCAAAGATCAGAGTCATTAATTCTACTTAGTCATGTTGAATCTCAATAAATACAGTCACATACAGTTTTGCCACGTTTACGTCACCAGTTGATGTTTTTTGACAGCTCTCGCTCGTCGCCGGTGTCGCTCTTGCATTTGCGCAATTATCTCTCCAGTGTTTGTTTGCTTGGAAGATAACGAGTGTGCAAACACAACTTGTATGTCATAACAGCTCAAATAAGGAATTTGCTCTTGGTTCGTAATCCGCAGCTGGAGCATAAATAAGCCAGCAAGCATAACAAGCGTCATATGGCGATGCCAAGACTGCCACTGGCGCGCTTGATACTGCGCCATACCAACATGACTTTTTAGATCCTGGAAAGCACGTTCAATCCAGTATCTCTGCGCTTGCATTTTTGCTAGCTTTAAAGCACTCGTTTCACTGGATGCATTGCTTAAACTGTACTTCACGGTGTCTGGCGATTTAATCTCTCGCCGAACAATTAAGTGCCACTTGTGTGCTCGAGCCGAACCGACTTCCCACACCCAAACTTTTCTACGTAATATTTCTACTTGAAGATGGCCTGTCGAACTAGAACGCAGAGTCTTTTTCTTCCAATCCCTTTTCTTGGATCCATCGACTATATCGCGCACTTCAATCGAATGCGCATCCACCAGATATCGTGTCGGCTTACGCCCTTTAGCTGAAGCTGCGGGTAGATACGGTTCTGGGTTCTCTAGAAAAACTCGTTGGTCCTTGTGAACATCTACAACAAACAACTCACCATATTGATCCAAAGCAGCTAGAAAACTAGGGGTATTACCGTAAAGCGCATCTGCTCCAACCCACTCAAACTCAATTCCACATTGGCGAGCATGCCGTACCATTTCTAGCGCTAATTCTGGCTTCGTTTTAAAAGACCGCTCTGACACCGGTATATTTGCTTTAGCACATCGAGCTGGGTCGTCTGTCCACTCGGTAGGTAAGTATAGCCGGGTATCCACCAATCCAACGTTACCCTCGTTCACAAGAGCTGCGAACACACCGACCTGGCTGTTTTCAACCTTTCCTAGACGACCATTCCACTGGCGTGCCACTCCAACTGAGCGCTTACCTTTTTTCTCAAATCCAGATTCGTCTATGATAAGGCCCGTGTTCGCTCTATTGCCAAACAACCTGTTTGTATCCTCGGCTACTCTGTCCAGTACCGGGCGGTAATCCCAGCTAGAATGAGTAAGGAAATTTTGAAAGACTTGATCATTGCTATCTGGTACCACTTCCGCCATTCGTTCCATGTTACGTTTACTTGATTGAAATAGGCCTTTTAGATATTTTTTCGCAGTCTCGTGTACCGAGTGATTACCAGATTTAAAGAATGTATCAAAGGGTGATAAAAAACCGTCAACCGCATTTGTTGCGTTGATTGGTTTGTCATTGTGAATCCCGTTTAATGATAACTGAGTTGATGGGTTTGTAGTCCATCCTGTTTGCAAACTCCGTGAGCGTCTTACTGACTTTGTTGTTAGCAAGTATTATAACAAAAATATCATTAATATCATGTAGTTAAACATGACTAAGTAGAACTAGACATTTTATATTTACCGGGAAAGCGTTGGTTTTAGAGCAGCGATCTGTACTTCTATACCAACGCCTATAGCAGCTTGATAAGTTCTTTACCTAGGCGGCGAGGTGTTCAAGCGGCTGAGCGTACCGGTTGACCGTGATGCCGTTGAACAACGAAGGCAACACCGGTAGAGGGCTTGTCAAGCTGCTGTAGCTCGATCAATAAGATTAAATGGTATTATTTGGTACGAAGGAATAATTTATAATCGAGTCTAAAACCAAACGCATTTGATGAATTTAAGAACAAAGTAAGGAGTAGGATTGTGTGGTATCAACAGCTAATCACATTGCGGGCAAAACCGCGCGGATTCCATTTGGTGACTCAAGAGATTATAGGGGCATTACCTGAGTTGGTCGCCGTGAATATTGGTTTACTGCATCTGTTTATTCAACACACCTCAGCGTCTTTAACGATTAATGAGAATGCTGATCCGACGGTGAGAGAGGACTTTGAGCAATATTTTAATCGAGCTGTTCCCGAGAATCAGTCTTATTACCGTCATATTGACGAAGGCAGTGACGACATGCCGGCGCATTTGAAAAGCAGTTTATTGGGCCCGAGTGTAACCATTCCGATCAGTCGGGGTTCGCTAAATTTAGGAACCTGGCAGGGAATCTATCTATGTGAGCATCGTAATCATGGTGGTGTTAGGAAAGTGATCGCCACGCTTCAAGGCGAGATTGCGTCAGAATGAATTCAATTTGTGTGACTAGCTCACTTACCATTGTTCGAAAATGATAAAATATAAATAATTGTTACTTATCTTTTTTGGCGGCAACAAATTGTGAAAGCATTGTGGAGATGCTGGATATCAGTCTTTCAATCGAAAGGTAAATAGTTAAAAATAAATTCATGATTTTCAACTATTTACCTTGACTATTATGCTTATCATACCCGATGGCGCTGTTAATTCAGATCTAGATTACCCTACCGTTTTGATTGTTATGCCTGAAATGATTGTGCGATTGGGTTGATAAAGTGCAAACATTAAAGTTGTTCCTTCCTAAGGTCAATTTGAAAGTCGTTGTTGGAGTTGACAAGGCTGGATCGAAGCTCGGTATGAGCTCTAACTATGCCAGGGCAGAAGGTGGAAA
>CAZKDD010000137.1:0-4097 GCA_964551535.1 uncultured Thiotrichales bacterium
GCGATTGCAGAAGGGCGTGCAGTAGCCCGCTCTGTTGATGAGTACTTGATGGGCAGTAGTGAATTGCCTGCACCCGTTACACCAAATTCATAAAAACATGACACCACTCGTTGTGGTTCTGCTCGCAACGAGGGTGACCTAACTTATATTTTTTATTACACAATCAGATTCAATCTGTCTGTGTGGTGTAGTGTAAAATTTCAACGACTTCTTGTGGTGTTTGTGCCCACGCCATGGCGGCTGCGTCGACTTCTTTGAGTGGATGAATAATCTCCTCATCATGCAGTGTAATGTAAGGCTTACCTAACGCAGCGCAATGACCCGCATCGAATGCGGCATTCCATTGTTTGTATTTATCACCAAAACGAATCACAGCAATATCACACATTTCGATCAAGTTTTTAGTTCTAATTGCATTCACTTTGGAAGATTTGTGATCGCGCCAAAAACCTTCGCTGTCTGGTTTTAATAGATCCCCTGCAGCATCGCTGGCGGCATGGTCAGTTACTGCTGATGTGAATTTGATAGGCAACTCAAGAGTTTGGCATTTTTGCTTTATTTGATCGCGCCAATCTGTATGAATTTCTCCTGATAAATAGACGGTCCATTCCATTATTTAATCCTTAACGATTTGGTTGGTTGCTTCGTTAATATATTGCTTGCAGGCAGCAAAGTCACCTCTAAAAACAATTGATTCTTTACGTTGTTCTAGTTGAGATAAGTACATAGGATCGTAATAGTCAGTGAGTAGCAGCCTGAGCCAGTCTCTGTGCATGCTGGTGTCACCATGTTGATGATGAATTTGTAGTGCTGAGCGCATTATCGTATCAAGTTGTTGCCAGCGTTGTTGCCCCAAACGCTTGCATATTCGTTGCAAACTATTGAGAAGATAATCTGAAAGTTTTGAAAATGCGTGTTCTGCATCGTTATGCAATGTATTAAATTCCGATTGCATGTCAGTGACATATTCTTTGAGGAGTTGATCAATACGGTCTTCCAGGGATCGTTCAATCACCACCATGGGTGAACGGCGCATTTTATCAAAGATGTTCTTCGGGATATCAATACTGCCGATGAAGCGGCCTTCGTCTTCTAGAGCAATATGATGATAATGTTTTTGTTGGGCTCGTAACAAATCAATAGCTAATTGATGCTCAAAGGCAATCTGACTACTTTGTGGGGTGGCGTGTGCGCCAAAGCTTGAGCCGCGGTGATAAGCTGCTCCTTCTAGATCTATGCCCTGTGGTAGTTCAGCGACCAGTGTGGTCTTACGGCAACCGGTTAAGCCTGCAACCAGAGTAAAATCAAAGTCATTATTGGCTTGTTCAAGTTGTCTAATGAGAAAGTGTCGCATAGCTTTATAACCACCTTTTACACGTGGAATATTAAAGCCAGCTTCCTGCAACCATTGTTGACTGATCTGTGAGCGTAAACCGCCGCGGAAGCAGTAAAGATACTTGATCGAGTGGTTTTGTAGTTGCTCAATCCAATCATCAATACGTTGCTGTTTGATCTCGCCACTGACCAGCTTATGGCCTAAAGCGATCGCCTGTTGTTGACCAAGATTTTTGTAGCATAAGCCAACTTGATGGCGTTCCTCATCATTGAGTAGAGGCGCATTGCTAGCATTAGGAAAAGCACCCTGTGCATATTCAATGGGAGCACGCACATCTAGCAAGCTGTGATTTTCCAGTAGTATGTGATGAAAGTCTTGGCTTTGCTCTAATGTCATCGGTCTATCACTGTGAACATGCTCTGTATTGATGACAGATATTGGTTATCATCTGTCTATGAAATTGCGATTACTATACCGTGTTGGTCACCGATGAGTCGATATTTACATCATATGAGCCTACGTTGTTGTTTGGTGGCATGCTTGACTACATGCTTTACTCTATGTGACGCCGCTGAGGTCTATGCACACAATTTTACTACAAGTACACTGTACTCAGAACTTGAAAAGATGCAGTCAACCGCACTGCTGGTGTCAGATGAACGCGGTGAGACACTCATTGCTCATAAGGCGGACATAAGCTATGTGCCAGCTTCTTTAGTCAAGGTCTTTACTGCGCTGGTAGCGTTAGATGCATGGGGGCCGCAATATCGATTCAAGACTCAGATTGATTATGATGCCACTTCTCGATGTATGAGAATTCGTGGCTCTGGGGATCCTTTATTAATCTCTGAAGAGATTGATCGCTTGGTTACTCAGATTCAAGCGAAGAATATTGCAGTACTGAACGGCATTGATACAGATAGTAGTTTCTTCTCAGCGCATATAGACGCAAACGGTCGAGGTGAAAGTTGGAATCCTTATGATGCGCCTTACGCAGCACTGGCGGCTAATTTTAACTCGATAGCATTAGAGGTTCGGGCAGGAGAGATCATATCAGCAGAAGCTCATACGCCGATGACCGCGCTAGCACGAGAAATCGGCAGTCAACTTGAGGCAGGGGAACATCGTGTTAGTCTCAGAAATAGCGCTCAATCTGCTGTTTATTTTAAGCAAATATTATCTGCTAAGCTGGCTAGTAAAGGGATTCAAGTTGGACATAGCCGCTGTGATGAGCCAACTATTCATTATTCGGATTGGATCACCTATGAAAACAGCCACACTCTACAAGACGTGGTTGTGGCGATGTTGAAATATTCTAATAACTTTATTGCGCAACAATTATTTCTAATGCTGGGTGCTCATAGCTATCAAGCGCCGGCATCCGTTGATAAGTCGATACGAGTATTTGATGAATACATCAGAAAATATTTTGGTTGGCGGTCTTACAATTTGATCGAAGGTGCGGGATTGTCTCGTCATAATCAATTATCTGCGCGCCAAATCATAGATATTCTCAATCGTTTTTACCCATATAAACAATTACTGGTTGCACAAGATCAAGTCATTTTGGCAAAAACTGGCACTATGCGTGGCGTAAGAAACTATGCAGGCTATGTTCAGCGGGAAAATAGTTGGTTGCCATTTGCATTAATCATCAATCAAGAGGTTTCTTATCAATACCGAGAGCACTTTACACGAAATTTACAACGCCACCTTAATTTACCCAAATAAGTATAACTGATTGTTTTTATTGAATTTAATGTGAAAAAAAGCGTTTTTATATGCAAAACTTCGATAGAGATTACTAAAACACCCCAAAAGTCCTTAGAGTTCAAGCACTAACTGTAGTAATATCCGCTCGGCATAAGGGACCGCAAGCGCGCCTGATTCAATCCCCACTATATATATTTTAAAGACGACTGTTATGACTGATTTATCAAAATATCGAAATATTGGAATATTCGCTCATGTTGACGCGGGTAAAACAACAACAACTGAACGTATCCTGAGTTTAACTGGAAAAATTCATAAAATTGGTGAAGTTCACGACGGTGAAGCGACCACTGACTTTATGGATCAAGAACGTGAACGTGGCATTACTATTCAGTCAGCAGCCACCAGTTGTGAGTGGGATGGTCATCGGCTAAACATTATTGACACACCTGGACACGTTGATTTCACTATTGAAGTGTATAGATCTCTGAAAGTACTTGATGGGGGTGTTGGGGTATTTTGTGGATCAGGTGGAGTTGAGCCACAATCAGAGACCAACTGGCGTTATGCTAACGAGTCAGAAGTATCACGTATTATTTTCGTTAATAAGCTCGATCGTTTGGGTGCAGACTTCTATCGTGTGGTTGATCAAATCAAGAATGTATTGGGTGCAAAGCCGCTTGTCATGGTGCTGCCAATTGGTACAGAAGATGAATTCACTGGTGTGGTCGATTTATTAACACGCAAAGCATGGGTATGGGATGGTTCAGGAGATCCATTCAAATATGAGATCCAAGATGTGCCCGCAGACATGGTGGATGATGTAGAAACCTATCGACAAGAAATGATCGAAACTGCCTTAGAGCAAGATGATGATGCTATGGAGAAATATCTTGAGGGAGAAGAACCTTCAGATGAGACTATCAAAGCATGCATACGCAAAGGCACTATCGACCTAGAATTCTTCCCAACTTATTGTGGTTCAGCGTTTAAGAATAAGGGTGTTCAGTTGGTGCTTAATGCCGTTGTTGATTACTTGCCTAGTCCG
>CAZKDD010000138.1:0-4093 GCA_964551535.1 uncultured Thiotrichales bacterium
CGATAGGGTACACTACTGTCGGCACTACCACTTAATTCAAGCATTACTCTATCAAATTCTTCACCATGACGGGAATATCACTTGCACTACATATAGGACAGATCATGTTTCCCATGGTTCTAATTGTGCTCATCGGTCTACTTGTTAGCCGCAAACAAGCTCCATCCCTAGGCTCCATGAATGAAATTAATCTCAACATATTCATTCCCGCCCTTGTATTTACTTCATTGATAGAGCAGCAGTTTAATTTTCAACAGTATGCTTTTTTAGCAATTGCGGGCGTGTGCCTAGTGTTATTGACCACACTGGTTGCCCAACTCTGCGCACTCATTTTCAAGACCCAGTTTAAAACCATTGCGCCGCCTATGATGTTTCACAATGCGGGCAACATAGGCTTGCCATTGATGACTCTCGCCCTAGGGCCGCAAGGTTTAGCCGCCGCGGTCATTCTTTTTTTAGTCGGTAATATCATGCACTTCGGTGTGGGCACATATATGTTAGATCAGCGTGCACGTTGGCAACATAGTCTCAGCTCACCTGCTATTCTGGCGGCCATCTTCGCACTCATAATACAATCACAATCGATTCATCTAGAGCAATATATGTTACTACCGATCCAAATGCTGGGCAGTATAGCTGTGCCTCTCATGTTATTTTCACTCGGTGTGCAATTGGCTAAAGCTAATCTTGATCATTGGCAACTGGGCTGTGTGGTTGGGGTTATCTCTCCACTCATTGGCGTGAGTCTGGCATTATTTCTGACCTATCTCCTGCCCCTTGATAATCTACAAAGCGCTGCCTTGATATTGTTTGGAGCCTTACCTCCTGCTGTCATGAATTTTTTATTCGCCCAACGTTATCAGCAAGAACCTGAAAAAGTCTCTGCTATTGTAATGATAGGTAATAGTATTGCCATACTCACTCTCCCCTTAGCACTGTTGTATGTTTTACCGACTTACACTTAAAAATCTCAGCCTAGTCAACTATAGTTATAAATAAAGCCTTTCATGGTGTAAGTTTAGTGAGCGTAGAATTATAAAATCAGATAAAATTATGCCATGAAAAATATACTCGTAATCGGCAGTGGTGGTAGAGAACACGCACTGGCATGGAAACTCATTCAGTCTGAACATACACAAAAAGTCTTCGTAGCGCCTGGCAATGCAGGCACAGAATGTGAAGAAAATATCATCAATGTGGATATCAGCAGTGACGATATAGACGCGCTACTGGAATTCTCACAGGCTGAATCTATTGATCTGGTCGTGGTTGGCCCAGAGGCGCCGTTGGTGGCAGGAATTGTCGATATATTCACTACTGCAGGCATCAGTATATTTGGTCCCAAGCAATACAATGCTCAACTCGAAGGGTCAAAAACCTTCGCTAAGCAATTCATGCATAAGTACAACATCCCCACCGCAGAATATGCCACTTTCACAGAACCCAAATCTGCACTTGATTATCTGAGCAAAAAATCTTTGCCTATAGTTATCAAAGCCGATGGACTAGCGGCTGGTAAGGGGGTAGTGATCGCCCACAGTGCTGATGAAGCACAGCATGCAGTGATGACTATTTTAAGTGGTGACGCACACGGTGACGCTGGCAAAAAAATTGTTATCGAGGAATTCATTCAGGGAGAGGAAGTTAGTTTTATCTGCGTCGTTGATCACGACACCATCATCCCATTAGCCAGTTCCCAAGACCATAAAGCCAGAGATGCTGGCGATCTCGGCCCTAATACTGGAGGTATGGGGGCCTATTCACCTTCTCCACTGGTGGATGAGGCTATGCATAAAAAAATCATGCAACAAGTCATCATACCGACCGTTAATGGCTTTATGGATGCTGGACATCCCTATCAAGGATTTTTATATGCCGGTATTATGATCACGCCTGATGGTGAGCCTAAAGTACTCGAATTCAATTGCCGTTTAGGTGATCCAGAGACCCAACCTATCATGCTGAGATTAGAGGATGACTTAAGTGAAATCTGTTATCAGGTCGCCAATCATCAGCTGCTTGCTCGCCCACTCAAATGGTCACCTCAAAGCGCACTGGGTGTAGTTTTGGCATCAGAAGGATATCCCTATGAGTACAGTAAAGGCGATAAGATTAGTGGACTAGATCATGTCCACGCCCCATATGCAAAGATATTTCATGCCGGCACAGTACGCACGGGCAATGATATCAAGACTTCAGGGGGGCGTGTGTTATGTGTCACTGCACTTGGTGCTGACGTTGAGCAAGCGCAAAAAAACGCTTACACAGAAGTCAAAAGAATACACTGGGACAATATATTTTATCGTCGAGATATAGGCTATCGAGCGATTAAAAATTAACGCTTCATTGCATCGAAAAATTCAACATTATTTTTGCTAGATTGCATACGTCCAAGCATAAATTCCATCGCTTCAATCTCATCCATTGAGTGTAAAAATTTTCTCAGAATCCACATCTTGGATAACACTTCTGGTTCAATCAACAACTCCTCACGACGTGTACCAGAACGATTAATATTCAGTGCTGGGTAGATGCGTTTTTCTGCAACACGGCGATCCAAATGGATTTCCATATTGCCTGTCCCTTTGAATTCTTCATAGATGACCTCATCCATTTTGGAACCAGTATCAATCAGTGCTGTCGCTAAAATCGTTAAGCTTCCACCTTCTTCTATGTTCCGTGCCGCACCAAAAAATCGCTTAGGACGGTTCAATGCATTAGCCTCGACACCTCCCGACAATACTTTCCCTGAAGATGGCGCTACGGTGTTGTAGGCGCGTGCTAAGCGCGTAATCGAATCCAATAAAATAACCACATCACGCTTGTGCTCAACCAGCCGCTTGGCTTTTTCAATAACCATTTCTGCTACTTGAACATGACGACTAGCGGGCTCATCAAATGTACTAGAAACCACTTCACCTTGAACCATACGTTCCATTTCGGTCACTTCTTCAGGACGCTCATCAATTAACAATACAATCAAGTAACAGTCTGGATTGTTAGCCGTTATGCTTTGAGCAATATTTTGAATCATGATGGTTTTACCTGCTTTAGGCGGCGAAACCACTAATCCACGCTGGCCTTTTCCGATGGGTGAGACAACATCGATGATACGTGCAGTAATGTCTTCGGTACTGCCATTACCACGCTCTAATTTAAGCAACTCATCAGCATGCAGTGGCGTTAAATTTTCAAATAACACCTTGGTTTTAGCATTTTCAGGCGTGTCAAAATTTATCTTGTCGACTTTCAACATAGCGAAATAACGTTCGCTATCTTTGGGTGGTCTGATCTTGCCAGCAATTGAATCTCCAGTGCGCAGACCAAAACGTCTTATCTGACTGGGTGACACGTAAATATCATCAGGACCTGCTAAATAGGAGCAGTCTGCTGATCTTAAGAAGCCGAAACCATCTTGTAGAATTTCCAAGACGCCATCGCCAAAAATATCTTCACCACTTTTGGCATGCGCTTTGAGTATTGCGAAGATAATGTCTTGCTTGCGCATACGAGCAATATTATCCAAGCCCATTTCACCGGCCAGTTGCACTAGCTCAGCGGCGGATTTTTTCTTTAATTCTGTGAGATTCATAAGGTTTTTTCTAGATTGGAGGTGTTAAATAATTTGTTAGTGATCGCAGAATGCGATTTTTAAGATGAATGTTAGGTATTGTTTTGCCGAATGTGCCCGATTCAAAAATTAAAATAGTATTTGGGTGTCAGGTACTGAAATGTTTTTATGAAATTGGATATAAACCGGGTAGGCAAGTCACTGTTTATGCAGCGATGGTGTTAAGTTAGCACTAAATTTTTGTAGCGTCTACCCATATTACACCTAATTCCGCTCAAAATTACCTTTAGCCCAGCAAAATCTGCATGTGTCATCATTACACCCAGTTTTGCTCAATGCCGATAATGATTTGCATGACAAATAATATTAAGGGGTATGGACACAGGCTCATCTCATTGCTGCTATATCCATTGCCATGTTGATCCCTATAGCCAAGGCTATGTCAGCATCAAAGTTACCAATAACAGTGAGACATCTTGCTCACAGGTCTATGTGGTCTACTGACTCTCATGTTGCAGACAG
>CAZKDD010000139.1:0-3977 GCA_964551535.1 uncultured Thiotrichales bacterium
ACCTTGTCTTTGTATAACAGGCTCTGCCACGCCTAATTCATTAACACGTTTTCTCAAGGTGGTAATATTTTGCTGTATGGCAAAACTCTGTAGCTCAGTTTGAGCAGCTTGTTTTAGCGTAGCATTGATGACATAACTTTCCTCTTCATCTTCAAAATCCAACACCTGACGGAAATTCTTATTCAATACTTCAAGGCCCTGCTCAAAATTAGCGCTATCATTGAAACGCACAGAGAGTTGCCCATTTTCCTGTGTCACACCTGCATAGCGGACTTTCTGCTCCCTGAGGCTAGCTCGAAAATCTCCCTGATAACGATCTAGGGCTTTATTAATTGCCGCATTCATATCAACTTGCATTAAAAAGTGCACACCACCTCTTAAATCCAAGCCCAGACTCATCGGCCCGGCATTCAGTGTTTGCAAAAACTCAGGCACTGCAGGCGCAAGATTCAGCGCCACCACATGTTGAGAACTCAGCGAACTTTTCAACTCGTCGGCAACCGCCAATTGTGTCTCAGTATTTTCAAAACGTATTAATAATTGCTTCAAATCTGTTTCTTCAACAGATTTAAACTCATAATTATTATTTTCTAGAATTCTCTCAACTTGAATTTCCAGACCAGCTGGCAATTCACCTGAATCATGAGAGATTTGAATTGAAGGATCTTCTGGATAGAGGTTAGGCACAGCATAGATGACTGCAAGCAATAATATGCCTAACAGCAGTAAATTTTTCCATAAAGGGTAATGATTTAACATGAGCGAATCTCGAATTAGGACTAAGTCTTAATCAGTCCCGATGAAGTTAATCCTGATTAAGTGTGCCTTTGGGTAATATGTTATTAATGGCAAGCTTCTGAACTTTAATCACCACATTCTCAGCCAATTCGATACGAACATAATCCTCGCCCACAGCTTTAATTTTTCCCATCATGCCGCCATTGGTAACCACTTCATCACCTTTAGTCAGAGAATCCATCAATGATTTGTGCTCTTTTTGACGTTTTTGCTGAGGTCGTATAATCATGAAATACATGATCAAAAAGAAAATACCGATCATGACTAACATTTCTGTACCGCCACCGGCAGGTGCTGGCGCTGCTTCAGCGTAGGCATTACTAATAAGTGACATTGTGTTTACTCCGAATAAAAATCTTTGAACAATAATGCGCCGTATTATGACACACTTAGCTGTGTGTTCTAGAACAAACCCTCAGGAAAATGAAGAATATTTAGCCAGAGGTGAATTTTATTCGTCTACTTCACGCTGCGCCCAAAATTGTTGTCTGAATTGTGAGAATCGACCTTCTAAAATAGCCGCGCGCATCTGAGCCATTAATCGATGAAAATAATGTAGATTATGAATAGTATTCAAACGACCTCCCAGCATTTCCCCACATTTATCCAAATGTTTCAGATAAGCACGTGAATAATTCTGACAGGTATAACACTGACATCCCTCTTCAATTGGCCGCTCATCTTTTTCGTATTTTTTATTTCGCAGACGCAACACACCGGTGGATGTGTAAAGATAGCCATTGCGAGCATTTCTTGTTGGAATCACACAATCAAACATATCTACACCACGGGCCACGGCTTCAACTAAATCTTCAGGCTTACCCACTCCCATTAAATAATGAGCAGATTGTTCAGGCATTTTCACTTGCAAGTGATCCAATACTTTGATTCTTTCATGCGCAGGTTCACCTACCGAGAGACCACCGATGGCATAACCATCAAAGCCAATATCAATCAAACCTGCTAGAGATTCATCGCGTAATTGTTCATACATGCCGCCTTGAACAATTCCAAACAAGGCCGCGGTACTGTCACCATGGGCTAATCGACTGCGCTTGGCCCAGCGCAATGACAATCGCATCGAGTCGGCAGCCTGTTTTTGAGTCGCTGGATAAGGGGTGCATTCATCAAAGATCATCACAATATCTGAGCCGAGACATTGTTGAACATGCATTGAAGATTCGGGCGTCAGCTCGACTTTAGACCCATTTATGGGCGACCTGAAAGTCACTCCTTGTTCAGTAATTTTTCGATTAGCCGCCAAACTAAACACTTGGAATCCTCCTGAGTCTGTCAAGATGGGACCTGACCAGTGCATGAAATCATGCAATCCACCAAACGTCTCCATCACTTCAACCCCGGGTCTAAGCATCAAGTGAAAGGTATTCCCCAATATGATTTGGCTACCACAAGCTCTCAATTCTTCTGCAGTGACTCCTTTCACAGAGCCATAAGTGCCTACAGGCATAAACACTGGTGTTTGTATATCACCACGTCGAGTCGTCAGCGTGCCGGCACGTGCACCATCACTGACTGCCTCAATTTTAAACTTTGCCTCACCCATAATAAAAATATCTAGTTAATCATTGTCTTTGTGAAAAGCCTTCAGTTCAAGACTTGATCAGTGATGAACATAGCATCACCATAACTAAAAAAACGATATTGTTGCTCAATAGCGTGATGATAAGCTTGCATGACTCTATCACGCCCAGCCAGCGCACTGATTAACATAAGTAAGGTTGATTTAGGCAAATGGAAATTGGTTAGCAATGCATCTACCACTTTGAATGCATAACCTGGGTAAATAAATATATCTGTATCATCCATATACGGTTGAATTTCTCCAGTCAGCGCAGCGCTCTCTAACGCGCGCACACAGGTAGTACCAACCGCAACAACACGATGGCCCGCTTGTTTGGTTTGCCGTATCTGCTCACAAACTTGTTCTGATACATGGGCATATTCCGAATGCATTTTATGCTCAGTCACATCATCCACCTTAACTGGCTTAAATGTCCCTGCTCCTACATGCAGTGTCACCTTGGCTATGTTAACCCCCATGGCCTGACATTTTTCTAACAGATCCTCAGTAAAATGTAAGCCGGCTGTTGGTGCTGCAACAGCGCCAGCATGTTGTGCATATACGGTTTGATAGCGGGTCTGATCCTCAGCCTCATCACAGCGCTGTATGTAGGGAGGTAACGGCACATGACCATATGCCTGAAAAATCTCCAAGGCAGGACGCGAGGTCAAAAAGTTCAGAATAAAAAACTCGTGTTCACGTGCTACAACCTCAATTCGTATCTCCCCATTGAGCAATAACACACTTCCTATTGCGGGCGTGCGATTGGATTTAATCTGCGCTTTGACTTGCTGATTGGAATTTATACGTTCCGCTAATATCTCTACTTTTCCACCACTTTGCTTATACGCAAACAACCTAGCAGGAAATACCTTGGTATCATTCAAGATCATCAAATCACCAGGATGCAACCAATTAACCAAATCCGTAAATACTCCATCCTGTAACTGATCACTGATTCTGGACATAACTAACAAACGACTTTGATCCCTTAATGGCATGGGTTGATGAGCAATCAACTCATTGGGCAATTCATAATCGAAATCATCAGTTGTCAGCGTATCATTCATACAATTAAATCATGGTATCGAGAATTTGGTAATAGTCAGCAGCGCCATAATGTGTAGCCACATCACTCTGGTGTTTGATGTTATCAAACTTTAGGTTAGACTAACGATATCTCTGTAGTGCATAAAGTGTTTTCTATCATATATTTTCATTGAAATGATTAGACATGTCGGGGCTACATTACGAATTTAAGAGCTGAGTGTCTAACGCTCTTTACGTAAGCTGCTGAACAATCACTTCATGAGATTCTCAGAATTGTCATCACTATATGACTCAATGTATGACTTAATGTGCCGGGGTGGCGGAATTGGTAGACGCGCCGGATTCAAAATCCGGTTTCTTCGGAAGTGCGAGTTCGATTCTCGCCCTCGGCACCAACTACATATAAACTTGCCTATAAAAGCCTATTGCAGCGCGCCTTTGTAGCAAATTATGTACTAAAAGTAACCTAAAAAGTAGCTTAATAGTTATTGTGTTTGTAGACATCTACTAAACAATTCCTCAGCAGGTGTTCCTTAGCTTTAGCTTT
>CAZKDD010000140.1:0-3975 GCA_964551535.1 uncultured Thiotrichales bacterium
GAACCAATCTTGTTTTATGATAACCCGTATCAAAACTCAAAGCCTCGCTACTGGTGTTTGAGATAAGTTCGTCATCGGTAAGTGTTTGGGTAACTGAAGTTAAAAACTCCCTATACTTATTGGTCCAGCGATCGTAAATTTTGCCTCCTTTGTATAGGTCAGTTCTAATAGTATTCGATATATTAGGATCAGTATTTGTGAATGTTACATTATCGGTAAATATTAATTCTGAAAAGTCTGCATTAAAACTTAGGGTTGGGTTATAGGAGGTAACTTTAAGCCGGTTGTTTTCTGGGATATCAACATAAATTACCCTTGTGCCATTTTTAATTAAATACCAGTAATTGCTATATGTTTGAACATCATCGGCATCCACAGTACGAAAATCGAATATTTGGTAGTAGCCTCCAATTAGATCATCAGCGTGCCTATAGAGAGTACTACAATTTCTACATAGATCAGCTGTACCTAATACAGAGCTCAAATCAATTGTTTTTTCGTATATCTCAACACCGGCCTCATAGTCAAAACTGACAATAAGCCCCCCAGTATCATAATAAAAACTTGGGCCCGTTATAAAGACATCTACTTTTGCAGTATCAGCTGGGACATCATAGATTTTCACCTTGAGCGTTAAAGTGTTTGAAGTAGGATCAATATTAAAGTTCATGACTTCCTCTATTACCTCATAAACATTGTTAATAGGAATACTAAAATCAACGGTGCCTACACCATCCGATAATGCTGCATTTACCGTAACTTCATATGTATTATCACCATCGGCATCCAATGGTTGCTCATAATCTAAATGCCTTGCGAGATAAAGCCATTGCTCACTGGTAGTATCATTACTGGTATCGGAGCTTAATTCAAAATATTCCGCATCAGGCCCAGATAAACTCAAACTAAATATTTCTTCCTCGCCGGCATTAGCTCCGCATACATCATCGCCTGTGTTGGTCTCAAGTTCAGCTATATAGTGAGTTAAATCTCCTCCTCTATCTTCCCAAATCGTCATTGTTCCTTCATCTTTAGAAGTTACTTCATGTGATGCCCATACATCCACATCACAATTATCATTTAGAAGTATTTCAAATGTTTCTGTAACACTAAATTCACCATCACTCACAGAAACATTTACCCCATAAACAGCTTTTGTTTCATAATCAGGATTGGCATTAAAAGTTAAAGCCCCGCTTGATGCATTAATGCTGATATCATCTGCATCTGTTCCACTCAAAGTAAAAGCAAGACTGTCTCCCTCTGGGTCAGTAACATCAACTGTACCTATAACAGTCTGATTTTCATCTACTGTGAAAGTCTTGTTAGCTGCAAATACCGGTAATTCGTTTACATCAAGGATAGTGATTGTAATGCTTTGTGTAGTTGAATTCACACCATCACTTGCTAACACATTAAATGACATGCTTTGTCTTTCTTCATAACTTACACCTGAGCCAGTAAAAGCTAATACACCCGTAGTTGAATTTATAGTAATACCAGAATATTGCTCTCCTTCCAGTGGTGCAGGCGCACCTTGAATTGCATATGAAATATCATCGCCCTCTGGGTCGGTTGCCAAGATTGTTCCTATACTGGTTGTGTTTTCTTGGACGTTAAATGTTGAAGCTGAACTGAATAAAGGTGATTCATTGATATTTAACACATTAATTTGAATATTCTGTGTCGATGAGTTAACTCCATCAGAAGCAGTGACTGTGGCAGAGTATGAAGTCTTAGTTTCATAGTCTGGCGCTGTGACAAATGCCAGCACTCCGGCTTCGGTGATGGCAAGCTCATTCCCAGAAACAGAGAAAGTAATGCTATCGCCTTCAGCATCGGTAGCAGTCACTGTGCCAATGGCGGTCTGATTCTCATTAACTGAAAAGGTGGAACTAGAAGTTATTTCTGGCGCCACATCATTGACGTTGGTGACAGCGACAGTAATAGCTTGCTCAGTGGTGTTAATACCGTCAGATGCTGTTACAGTTGCAGAGTAAGAGCTTTTGGTTTCATAGTCAGGAGCCAATACAAAGGTTAAGACGCCTGAAGATGAATCAATATTAATTTCTGTACCAGAGACAGAGAAAGCAATGCTGTCGCCTTCAGCATCGGTAGCAGTTATTGTGCCAATGGCAGTCTGATTCTCTGCTGCGCTGAAGTTGGCATCTGAAGTAAAGACTGGTGCGATGTCATTAACGTTGGTGACTCTTATAGTTATTGCTTGATCGGTGCTGTTGGTGCCGTCAGATGCAGTTGCAGTTATGGCATAAGAATTTTTGTTCTCATAATTGGGTGCCTCTTTAAAGGTGAAGACGCCTGAAGCTGAATCTAGGTTGAAGCTCGCAGCATCATCACCAGCTATTGAGTAACTAACCTCATCGCCATCGGCATCGGTGGCTTTCAGGGTAGTGACATCGGTTTGATTTTCCTCAACTGAGAAGTTAGCGCCAGTGGTAAATTTCGGTGCATCGGCCACTGGGTTGATGGTTAAAGTAACCAGGGCTTCAGCTGACAAACCGCCTTGAGTAATGGTGTAACTGAAAGAATCAGTACCGTTGTAATCTTCGTCAGGCGTGTAGGTAAACTGGTCGCCTGAAGTTTCAAGACTCCCTTTGGCTGGTGTGCCAAATAAGACTGAAATTGGTGAATTGGATGTGTAGGAGTCGTTGGTTAAAACATTACCCGTTGCACTTTCGTCTTCATCCAATGTTAAAAGATCGTCTACAGCTTTAATCTCAGGAGCAATCTCCGATTGGTCAATGTTTTGGTCTTCAGCCACGTAAGAGAGGATGTCATCCTGATAGGATGTTAGGGTTTCCTCTGAGGCTGTGCCAGCTGCTATAGCTTGCAAGTCTGTCATCAGGGTTGTGGTCGCAAAGTTAAAGATGGCATTGGTAGAAGCATCGGATGCTTTTACCTGAATGACAGGTAGTAGTGAGGCTAAGGCAGTGGCCACATTGGCCTTATTGGCCTCATCAAGTTCTACTGTTTTTTTGCTCAAGGCATTATCAAGCACTTGTTCGATGAAGGATTTATCTTCAATATCAACTTGCTCTGCGGTTTCAGTGAAGACTTTGTCCAGCTCTTCGGCAATGGAAGCAAAGAAGTCTTGGCTGGTTTCAGTTGTGCCTTTTTCGTTGTTGGCAATGGATTGGATGGCATAAGCCAGGACCGTTAACTGATTGCCTTTCTCGTATAAGTAGTCATGAATACCACCATCACCCTTGTTGGCCACGGGATCAAATTGGTAGATATCAATGGACTCATCAATGCCCAAGATGCTATGCACTTGTGAAGCATCGGTTAAAAATGCCGCCACTGAAGTGACAGGTGTGATGGCTCTAAAATCAAGTTCAGTGACTGGCTTTTGCACGAGCAGTAAATTGTCAAAAGGATTCTGAGTATCAAAATCTTTACCGCCAACCGACACATAATTGCCAGCCGTTCGTTTTAAAGTGAAGTTACCGGCATCATCGGATGAGCCAGAGGACTCGCCTTCATCAGCGGTAAAGTTGTCGTTTTGATCAATGAAAACATCGGCACCTGTCAGATAGCCATCAACGACGACACCAGAAGTCTCTTGATAGCCTTCAACCGTAACACTAGCCGAACCTGTGCCGCCTGAACCAGAACAAGCCAAGGTAAAGGTATTGTCACCCGTATTATTAATAGTGAATTCTTCACTCCCAGAAGTGTCTTTTGAGCCTTCCCAAGCTCCGGATGCAGAGCATGAAGTAGCATTGGTTGATGACCAAGTAAGAGTAGTCGAATTGGAGACCAAAACTGAAAGTGGATCGGCGCTAAAACTTACGGTAGGTGCTGGAGGTGGTGCTGGTGGTGGTGCTGGGGTTGAGCTTCCTCCACCGCTGCATGTTGATAGAAAAATTACAATAAGAAAATAATTAAATTTCTTTAATTGTCTATACATGTAGATTAAATATACATAAAAAATATAAAAAAGTGTGAATTTTG
>CAZKDD010000141.1:0-3941 GCA_964551535.1 uncultured Thiotrichales bacterium
AGTGGGGGGCGGTATTCGCGATGAAGATACGGTTCAGGATTATCTCAATGCCGGCGTGCAATATGTGATCATCGGCACGCGTGCGGTGACCGCACCGCATTTTGTGAATGACTTATGTATGGAATTTCCTGGCCATATAATTATTGGATTAGACGCCAAAAACGGCAAAGTTGCTATCGATGGCTGGTCTAAATTATCTCATCATGATTTGATTGATCTCGCACAACATTTTGAAGCGGATGGAGTAGCGGCAATTGTATTTACTGATGTGAGCCGTGACGGCATGATGCAAGGTGTCAATGTGGAAGCTACCGTGGAACTTGCCGAAGCGATACATATTCCGGTGATCGCCTCTGGAGGAGTGACAGATATTGATGATATAAAACGCCTGTGTGCAACGAATGAAGAAGGTATCGTAGGCGTCGTCGTTGGCCGTGCATTGTACGAGGGCACTATTGATCTTGCCGAAGCACAAGCCCATGCTAAAAAACTGAAACCTCTGCCCCGATGTTAGCTAAGCGCATCATCCCTTGTTTGGATGTGGATGCAGGGCGCGTGGTGAAAGGCGTTAAATTTGTTGATATCCGTGACGCAGGAGACCCAGTAGAAGTTGCCAAGCGATATAATGCTGAAGGCGCGGACGAGATTACCTTTCTTGATATTACGGCCAGTTCGGATGAGCGTAGCACCATGGCACATGTTGTAGAACAAGTGGCTAGCCAAGTATTCATTCCGCTGACTGTCGGGGGAGGCATTCGCACAGTAGAAGATATTCGTTGTATGTTGAATGCGGGTGCAGATAAGGTGGGTATAAACACCGCTGCGGTAAAACGCCCTGATTTGGTGAAAGAAGCCGCCGATAAAGTAGGCTCTCAATGCATAGTGTTATCTATCGATGCTAAAAAAGTTTCCAGTCCAGATCAGCCCAGTCGTTGGGAAATATTCACTCATGGTGGTCGCACAGCAACCGGCATTGATGCAGTAGAGTGGGCAAAGCGTATGACTGATTATGGCGCCGGTGAATTATTGTTAACTAGCATGGACAGAGATGGCACGAAAATTGGCTTTGATTTGGAACTCACAAGAACCATCAGTGAGGCGGTGTCTATCCCGGTCATTGCTTCCGGTGGTGTTGGTAACCTAGACCACCTGTGTGCAGGTGTCAGTGAAGGTAAAGCTGATGCGGTATTGGCGGCAAGCATTTTTCATTTTGGTGAATATACCGTTGAACAAGCTAAACAGGCCATGCATGCTAAGAATATCCCCATTCGATACTAAATCGCTCCCCTCGCTTATGTTATTCTACAAAGCCGAATAACCATGAATCAAAACAGTGCGTAATCAAGAGCTCCTAATCGCCTTACAACAAGTCTTAATTGAGAGAAAAAATGCCAGTGCGGATGACTCTTATGTCGCCAGCCTGTATGCCAAAGGTTTAGATCAGATTCTTAAAAAAGTGGGAGAAGAAGCCAGCGAGGTTATTATTGCGGCTAAAGGTGATGACAAACAGGCATTGATCAATGAAATGGCAGATTTATGGTTTCATAGCCTAGTGCTACTCATCAATGAGGGATTGACGATAGAACAGGTGACAGAAGAGCTGGATCGTCGCTTTGGCATGTCAGGGTTAGAAGAAAAAGCTCAACGCAATCAATAGATGTAGATCAAATATTGGAGAAAATAAATGGGAATTAGTATTTGGCAGCTGCTTATTATATTGGCCATCGTGTTGTTATTGTTTGGCACCAAACGGTTGAAAAATATGGGTGGAGACTTAGGTGGTGCAATTAAGAATTTTAAAAGTGCTGTTAAAAATGGGGAATCAGAAGAGACCAAATCTTCCGATGATTCAAAAAATAACTAAACGTTTAAGCTAATCTTATATGTTCGACTTTAGCTTCTGGGAACTTGCTATTGTACTGATAGTGGCCTTAGTCGTAGTGGGGCCAGATAAGTTACCTATTCTGGCAGCAAAACTCGGGCGTTGGGTGGGTAAGGTGAAACAGATGCTGACAGCAGTGCGTTCTGATATTGAGCAAGAATTAAAATCAGCCGAACTGAAAGAAATGCTTGAACAGCAGCAGAGTGAAATTTCTCAATTAAGAAATATACTCAAAGATGCGCAACAAATTACACATAACGAAATGCGTGATATCACGAGTGAGCAGTCTGACATGAGTAAAGCCGTGGACGCGGCAGTCACGCAGTCACCTCAGTCGGATAATACTAGCACAGACGGTGCAGACTCTTCTGTGCCGTCCACACAATCCCATCCTAGCGAAGAAAAATCATAAGACATCATAATGAGTGCGAGCGATTCATTACCAGACGACAAGCAAGATAGCCTAGTGTCTCACTTGGTGGAATTGCGTGATCGATTGATCAAAGTGGTAGTAGGTGTGGTGGTGGTTGTGCTGGCACTATTTCCGTTTGCTAATCAACTCTATTCTTTTATGGCGGAGCCCTTGCTTAAACATCTGCCAGCACAGAGCACTATGGTGGCTATCGATGTGGCTTCACCTTTTTTAACCCCATTCAAGCTGGTGATGTTAGCCGCGGTGGTGGTGACTATTCCTTGGATTTTGTATCAGGTATGGGCATTTGTCGCACCGGGTTTGTATAAGCACGAGCGCAAATGGGTACTACCTTTACTGGCCTCAAGTTCGATATTATTCTACATCGGTATGGTGTTCGCATACTATGTAGTGTTTCCGTTGGTGTTTGGTTTTTTCACTTCAACGACACCCGAGGGTGTTTCGGTGATGACAGACATCAGCCGCTATTTGGATTTTGTCACTAAAATGTTTATCGCATTTGGTGCAGCCTTTGAAGTGCCTGTATTGACATTTGTATTGATCGTTACCGGAGTGACTACTGCTGAAGCATTAGCCAGTGCGCGCTCTTATGTCATTGTGGGTGCTTTTGTAGTCGGTATGTTGTTAACACCTCCAGATGTGATCTCTCAGGTACTATTAGCTGTGCCAGTTTGGTTACTGTTTGAATTGGGATTGGTCATGTCAAAATTAGTTAAACCTAAAACTATGGTCAGTGACGATGGCAATCGTTTTCGTGCTATGACCGAACAAGAAATGGATCAAGAGCTTGATGAGATAGAGTTGCTTGAAACACAAGAAATAAAATCAGAAAAAGATGTCCAGGATTGAGAAAAAAACTTCCAGTGGGCGTGCCATGTTGGTTATTTTGGATGGCTTTGGGGTCAATACTCAAGGGGATCACAATGCAATTACACAAGCACACACACCACGCTTAGATTCATTCTTCAACGATTATCCCTACACTACCTTGGAAGCTTCTGGTGCGGCAGTTGGATTGCCTGAGGGTCAAATGGGTAACTCCGAGGTGGGTCATATTACTATGGGTTGTGGCAATATTATTCATCAGGACTTAGTACTGATTAATGATGCCATTCATGATGGTCGCTTCTTTAAGAATGAAGTCCTACTTAAAGCGATAAAGAAAGCGCGTAAAAAATCTCGTCCAATTCATTTGCTAGGATTAGTGTCCGATGGTGGCGTACACTCACACATAGAGCACCTCAAAGCTCTATTGGAAATGTGCAAAGTCCATGGAGTAAAACCTGCTGTGCATATGATTACCGATGGGCGTGATACCAGTCCTAATACGGCATTGAGTTATTTAGAAGAATTAAACAAACCATTGGAAGAAGCCCGTGGTGCAATTCATACCGTCATTGGTCGCTATTATGCGATGGACAGAGATCGCCGCTGGGAAAGAACTGAGAGTGCATTCAATGCATTAGTCGGTAATGGTGAAGTGACGGTTGAACAGTCAGCCAGACTTGCCATAAGAATGAGTTATAAGAAAGAAATATTGGATGAATTCATTACGCCAACCATTATCGAGGGCACAGATAGAATTCAGCAAGACGACGAAGTGATATTCTTTAATTTTCGCAATGA
>CAZKDD010000142.1:0-3941 GCA_964551535.1 uncultured Thiotrichales bacterium
TATCTGTGGGGGAGCTTTTGCTGGTTTAGATAGAGTTATCTTGGACCGCACCGAGAAAACTGGCATTGGCTTCTCTGCCGAAGTTCGCGTCAGCAATCAAAACATGGCTTTCGGTGAGGTGCTTAAAAGTATAGAGCCTGAAGATTTAATTCGTTACGGCTTGATTCCAGAGTTCGTCGGTCGTTTACCTGTGGTGGCGACCTTAGAGGAACTGAGTGAAGACGCGTTGGTAAGAATACTTACCGAGCCTAAAAATGCCCTTACTAAGCAATACACGCGTTTATTTGAGATGGAAAACGCAGAAATAGAGTTTCGTCCCAACGCTCTCTCAGCCGTTGCACGTAAAGCGATGGAGCGTAAAACTGGCGCGCGTGGACTGAGAACGATCCTAGAGAATGTGTTGCTGGATACTATGTATGATCTGCCATCCACGAAAGGGGTGAGCAAAGTGGTTGTTGATGAGGCGGTGATAAAAGGTGATTCAGAGCCGTATTTAATTTATGAAGGCAATGAATTTGATAAAACTGCTGAAAAAGATCTGGCCTAGTTCATATCTCTAGTCTATCCTCTGGCATATTCCTTGGTATATTGTAGCTGGCAACTGGGATTCTACAGATACGAAAACCTAGGGTAATCATGCTCATCTTATGGGGTAATGAATAGGTCATGTATAAGCCGTTTGAGTCGGTCATGTTCACTTTATGTTCAAAATCGGGCAATTGGTCACAATTCACCGCATTGTTAGCATTTGTATACATTCTGCCTCTTGAAATCACGGGGGCACATCCCTATATAATCACTCAACGACTTTCATATTCACTGAATCAGACTCAAAGGAGTCTTCCATGACTGAACAAAGCAATTCGACAGGTGCGGGTACCAATAACGACAGTGAAACTTTCCCTACTGACGACACACTGACCGTACCAGTACTGCCACTGCGTGATGTAGTGGTGTATCCGAATATGGTGATTCCATTGTTTGTTGGACGAGAAAAATCCATTCAAGCGCTTGAAGCTGCCATGGCCAACAACAAACAGATTTTACTGGTCGCTCAAAAAAGTGCTGAAATCGACAATCCCACAACTGAAGAATTCTACAAAATTGGAACACTCTCTACGATTTTGCAATTGCTGAAGCTCCCTGATGGCACTATCAAGGTGTTGGTCGAAGGAGCTGAGAGAGTCGCTGTGACTGAATACACTGATGCTGAGGCTCACTTCACGGCTACGATATCAAGATTAGGCGATATGCCAGCTGAAGATGAGAAACAGACTGAAGTGCTGTCACGTTCAATCGTCGGCTTGTTTGAGCAATATGTGAAGTTGAATAAGAAAGTTCCGCCAGAAGTTTTAACCTCACTGTCTGGCATCGATGAGGCTGATCGTTTATCTGACACCATTGCTGCCCACATGGCGCTTAAGTTGGAAGAGAAGCAAGCGGTGCTTGAGATTATTTCTGTTCAACAAAGACTGGAGCATCTTATCGGTCTGATTGAAGCTGAATTAGACGTATTGCAAATGGAAAAGCGTATACGTGGTCGCGTCAAGCAACAAATGGAGAAAAGCCAGCGCGAGTATTATTTAAATGAACAAATGAAAGCCATTCAGAAAGAACTGGGTGAGATGGAAGATGCGCCCAACGAAATTGAGGAGCTGACACAAAAGATCGAGCAAGCTGGGATGTCTGAAGAAGCCAATGAAAAAGCTAATTCAGAACTCAACAAATTGAAGATGATGTCACCCATGTCAGCAGAAGCGACCGTGGTGCGCAACTATATCGATTGGCTGGTTGGCGCCCCTTGGAAAAAACGTAGCAAAGTTAATCGCAAGTTAGATCACGCTGAGAAAGTGCTTGATCAAGATCATTATGGTCTGGATAAAGTTAAAGAGAGAATATTGGAGTATCTTGCTGTTCAACAGAGGGTAAGAAAACTTAAAGGGCCTATTTTATGTTTGGTTGGACCACCGGGGGTGGGTAAAACTTCACTGGGTAAGTCGATAGCACGAGCAACTGGGCGTAAGTTTACCCGCATGTCTCTGGGAGGGGTGCGAGATGAAGCTGAAATTCGTGGTCACCGCAGAACTTACATAGGCTCTATGCCGGGTAAGATTATTCAAAATCTCTCAAAAGTTGGTGTGCGTAATCCATTATTCCTGCTTGATGAAATTGATAAAATGGCTATGGATTTTCGTGGTGATCCAGCCTCAGCAATGTTAGAGGTGCTCGATCCTGAGCAAAATAACACTTTTGCCGATCATTACTTAGAAGTTGATTTTGATTTGTCAGATATTATGTTCGTGGCTACATCTAACAGCATGAATATACCCGGTCCTTTGTTAGACCGCATGGAAGTTATCCGCATCCCAGGTTATACCGAAGATGAGAAAATCAATATTGCTATTAACTATCTAATTCCTAAACAAATAAAGTCAAATGGCCTGAAAGCCAATGAGATTGTAATTAGTCAGGATGCGGTACGTGATATGGTCCGATATTACACGCGTGAAGCGGGTGTTCGTAATCTTGAGCGAGAGGTATCTAAAGTCTGTCGCAAGGTCGTTAAATCGCTAGTGTTGGGTCATACCAAAGACAGTGTAGAGGTGACGTCTGACAACCTTGAAGATTATTTGGGTGTGAGAAAATTCCGCTATGGCTTGGCCGAGGAGAGCGATCAAGTTGGGCAAGTGACTGGCTTGGCGTGGACTGAAGTCGGTGGAGAATTACTCACAATCGAGGCAGAGCTGGTTCACGGTAAGGGACGTTTGACACCAACGGGTAATCTTGCGGATGTCATGAAAGAATCTATTCAAGTCGCCCAAACGGTGGTTAGAAGCCGTGCTAATAAGCTAGGTGTGAGTCCTGAGTTCTATGAAAAGGTCGATATCCATATTCATGTGCCAGAAGGGGCGGTACCCAAAGACGGACCTAGTGCAGGCATAGGTATGACGACAGCGCTGGCATCAGCTTTATCTGGAATACCTGTCAGAGCAGATGTAGCTATGACTGGTGAGATCACCTTACGTGGTGAGGTGCTCCCGATCGGTGGGTTGAAAGAAAAATTACTCGCTGCTCACCGAGGAGGCATCAAGACAGTCATTATTCCTCAAGAAAATGAAAAAGATTTAACTGAGATTCCCGAAAATATCCGTGGTCAGATTGAAATTCGTTGTGTACGATGGATAGACGAAGTTTTGGAAATAGCTCTCAAAGAGACGCCAATAGTTAATGAAGATGCTGAAGACATTAGTGCTTTGAAAGAGAAGATCCTCTCACAAAAAGGCAAGAAAGAGTCGTTACATCACCATTAATTAGTATTTTTTTAATGGCATTATTTGTTTCAAGCTGATATAAATATTTACGCATTATCGATTTGTGCATATTCGATTGAACTCGGTTGCACCCTTAGCACTGTAAAAAAACAAAAACACTTAGTGCTATTGGATCGTGTTTGATGTTCTTAATGCTGATAACCACTAAACTAACTAAAATAGCTATCAGGGATAAAAACAAATGAATAAATCAGAATTAATTGAAGCAGTTGCAAGTTCTGCAGATCTTTCAAAAGCGTCTGCGGGTAAAGTTGTTGATGCCGTTATTTCATCAATTACAAACACTCTTAAAAATGGAGATCAAGTCGCCATAGCAGGCTTTGGAACTTTCTTAGTAAGACATCGAGAAGCGCGAACTGGTCGAAATCCACGCACCGGTGAAGCTATGACCATCAAAGCATCAAACGCCCCTAGTTTTAAGGCTGGTAAAGCATTAAAAGATGCCGTAAACTAGCGCGCCTTCAAAGCATGGGTGCTTAGCTCAGCTGGTAGAGCATCGCCCTTACAAGGCGAGGGTCGGGGGTTCGATCCCCTCAGCACCCACCAAGGTTTTTAGGAGTGGTAGTTCAGTTTGGTTAGAATGCCGGCCTGTCACGCCGGAGGTCGCGG
>CAZKDD010000143.1:0-3885 GCA_964551535.1 uncultured Thiotrichales bacterium
AAGCATTACCAGCAATAGCATTTTCTACCGCGGGAATGGCCAGTTCTAAATACACGGGTAGGTTCATCATCATAATATATTGAGCACAACCTAAGGCATGGGCCGCACCTCCCATATCTTTTTTCATCCAACGCATACCTGATGAGGGTTTTATATCCAATCCCCCGCTATCGAAACACACGCCTTTACCAATGAGTGCTAGACGCGGGTGCTTGGGATTGCCCCAACGTAACTTCAAATAGCGCGGCTGATCTGTACTGGCACGACCAACTGCATGGATTAAAGGATAGTTTTCTTCAATTAATGCTTGTCCACATATTTGTTCAAAATCTGCGTGATATTGATTGGCAAGTTTTTCAGTTGCTGCTGCAAGATCGCTGGGTAACATTTCATTAGCAGGCGCATTGATTAACTCACGTGTTAAAAATGTTGTTTCAATATCTGCATGAATACGCTCAGTATTAAGATTAGGCGACAAATATAGCTGCGCACGATCTTGTGCTTTTTTATAGCGAGTATATTGGTAAGCCCCTAATCCCCAACCTAGGGCGAGCTTGGCCTGTGTGTCATCATCTAGTTGTTCTGACAAATGATAATTACCTGTGGGCAGGGTATGACTCAAATGGGCCATGTCCCACATGGATGTATGTTCGTCTACTACAAATAGGATAGAATCCAGCTTTCCTTCAGAATTGGGTATCAGTTGATGCTGACCTGTACTAATATTGTGGTCAGTGCTGTTCAACCACCGCCCTTTATAACTGTCAGATTGTGAGTGCAGTTTCTCATATTCCTTTTGAGTAACACACTCTATTAGAATTGAATCGGCAGTGAGCTCAGTGTTGAAGAAATCCATCATAATGTTATTACTAGTTGGCCAGCGCTGATTGTAACAAATCATCGCCAGTGATCTTTATAAAGTTAGATACAATACTATGAAACCTGCTGCCCTTGATATCCAAAATCTGGTCAAACGTTATGCAAGTGGTCAGCTTGCATTAGATGGCATCAGCTTTACTGTCGAACAAGGTGATTTCTATGCCCTACTCGGCCCCAATGGTGCTGGCAAATCTACTACAATTGGGATTATTTGCTCGTTAGTGAATAAGACTTCTGGTTGCGTCAAAATTCTAGGTAAAGATATTGATCAAGAATTTAGCCAAGCTAAAAGAATGATCGGGTTGGTTCCTCAAGAATTTAATTTTAATAATTTTGATCCAGTGGAAGAAATTGTTGCTCATCAGGCTGGCTATTATGGGATCGATCGCATAACTGCGAGGAAAAAAACTCAATACAATTTACAACGATTAGGATTGTGGGAGAAGCGTAAGACTACAGCTAGGGAGCTGTCAGGTGGGATGAAAAGGCGCTTAATGATTGCGCGTGCTTTGGTTCATGATCCACAGTTATTAATTCTTGACGAACCCACTGCTGGTGTCGATATCGAGATTCGTCGTTCTATGTGGGATCTTCTACAAGACCTCAATGCCAGTGGCAAGACCATCATTCTCACCACGCATTATCTAGAGGAAGCTGAAACTTTGTGTAAAAACGTCGGCATCATTAATCATGGCAATATTATTATCGATGCCCCGATGCGCGATCTTCTTGATCAATTGAAAAAAGAAACTTTTATTTTTTATTTAAGCGATGCATTAGAGTCGATTCCACAGCTCAGCCAGGCAACGACACACTTGAATGATGCGAGAACTTTAGAGGTCACTTTAAATCCGGAAGTGTCTTTGAATGCTATTTTTGAAGAGTTAGCTCAACAGAACATTCAAGTGCTTAGCATGAGAAATAAATCCAATCGTTTAGAAGAATTATTTATGGATATCGTAAAGACGCAACAATGACATTACACGAACAATTAATTGCATTTAAGACGCTTCTGACTAAAGAAATTCTAAGGTTTTGTCGAATTTGGATACAGACCTTACTACCTTCTGTGATCACTATCGGTTTATATTTCTTGATATTCGGTCAGCTCATCGGTGCGCAATTGGCTGACATTAAAGGTTATTCATATATTGATTACATCGTACCAGGCATGATCATCATGTCAGTCATTACTAATGCTTATTCTAATGTTGTCGCGTCTTTCTATAGCACAAAGTTTCAGAAACACATTGAAGAGATGCTGGTCTCCCCTATGCCAAATTACATTATTATCTGGGGATTTATCGGTGGGGGAATTGCTAGAAGTCTGCTCGTAGGTATTGCTGTTACGGCCACTGCTGCCATCTTCACAGATATCCACATAGCACAACCAGGGTTGTTTATTATCGTCACCCTGCTGACATCGATATTGTTCTCTCTAGCCGGCTTAATTAATGCGGTGTTTGCCAACAGCTTTGATGATATCTCTTTGATACCGACCTTTGTGTTAACGCCTCTGACCTACTTGGGGGGAATTTTTTATAGTATTGATATGTTGCCCGAATTTTGGCGCCAAGCATCACTGTTCAACCCAGTGTTATATATGGTCGATGCGTTTAGAGCTGCAATGCTGAATGTACACGATATCGATATCACGATATCTCTGACCATCATCATTAGTTTTGTTGTTCTATTGTATGCTTTGACTAGCGTCTTACTCCACAAAGGCATAGGCATTAGAAGCTGATTGAGCTAATTACCCTGACAATCAGCCTTGGTGCACTTACCATAAATAGTCAATGAATGATCGGTGATATCAAATCCTGCCTCTTTGGCAATTTGATGTTGTTTCTCTTCAATGTCTGAATTGACGAATTCGACAATCTTACCGCATTTGATGCAAATCAAGTGATCATGGTGCTTGCCTCTATCCAACTCAAACATTCCCTGTCCACCTTCAAAATGATGACGGATAACTAAACCCGCACCCTCAAATTGAGTGAGTACACGGTAAACCGTTGCTAGGCCAATATCTTCATCTGAATCCATCAGTATGCGGTAGATATCTTCCGCACTCAGATGGGGTTCAGTCGAGGTTTCAAGTATTTCTAGAATTTTCATTCTTGGCAGTGTGACTTTCAGGCCTGCTTTTCTAAGATCTTGGTTTTCCATATTTGTATGATTCCGACTATCGAGGGCTAACTATAGCAATTTTGCACTAGGCACAACATGGAAACGCCCTAATTCTTTGTGCGTAAGCGAAAATATTTTAAATTTCTTATCAAATTCATCACTGCGTGCTCGAATGTTTGCTCACCATTCAACTTGCAATAGTCGAGTAGCCACGTTTGTATTTGAGAGACGTCTTTATTGTTACCCAGTATCGAGTAGGTGTCTGTCTCGGAGACATTGTAAGCGGTCATGTAGCCGGCCAACCAACTGAGATAATACGAGGCATGGGCGTCGTATTCGTGTACGAAGGCGTTGCAAGTATTGTTGCCTAGTCCCATTGTGCTGTGTTGCCCGAAGGCATCTTTAGCCCACAGGTTATGAGAAGCGAGGGTGAACAGCGCCAATAAAAAGAGTGTTGTAATAGATGATCTAATGCTCATATATTTATTAACATATTGATGTAAATACATGATTTTTAAATAAAAAACCCGCCTTACGGCGGGTCTTGAATTCGCCCGATTGACACATCCAACGTCCGACAATTTGTAGTTTTTTTATTACTTGCTTGGCAAGCTTGTCTTGGTTGTTGCTCACGGCGTTAGTGCTGTTGAATCTTAGGCTTATTTTTAATGTTATGGCACCTAAGGTCTCATCCAGATGCTCAGATTATCACAACTCATCACGATGTAAACGTTTAATTTTTATTCTTTTGCGTCTGTGCGAGGGCTATTGATGGATTTTAGAATAAAAAATACGCATTTTTTACGGTTAAAACAGGGTGGATTTCACTCGCTTTGAGGCGGTTTTTTATAATATAAATTAGATTATAAATAT
>CAZKDD010000144.1:0-3882 GCA_964551535.1 uncultured Thiotrichales bacterium
GTAATAAGCTTTTGCCCGCGCCGTTATGACCTAAAATAATACTACTTTTAAGGTCATTGAATTCTAGATTGACATCATCCAGCAGCATGTCAGTGTGCACTTGATAGCTGACATGGCTGACTGTGAGGGGCAAATATTGTTGACAAGTCGATGTATCTGGCATGGCCTAGGGCGTCCTGTTGCGGATCAAAATCATCACGCTAGTGATAGAGAACGAAATTATTAACAAAATGATACCCAGTGCCATGGCCAATTCTAAATTACCTTTACTGGTTTCTAGTGCGATAGTTGTAGTCATAACCCGTGTGATGTGGTTAATGTTGCCGCCCACAATCAACACCGCACCGACTTCCGCTGAAGCGCGTCCAAAGCCTGCTAGCGCCGCTGTCATCAGACTGTTTCTTGCATCCCATACCAATGGAATTAGCGTCTGATGTACCGGTGCGCCTAGCGCTTTAAATTGTTCTTTATGTAACTGGAATAAATCATGAATAGTTTGTTGAGTCAGTGACGCAATGATCGGTGTGACAAGAATGCATTGCGCAATAATCATGGCGGTGGACGTGAACAACAGATTTAAATCGCCCCAAGGCCCTGAGCGCGATAATAGTAAATATAAGGCTAGTCCTACCACCACTGGCGGTAAACCCATCAGGGTATTTAAGATGCCGCAGATGAAGCCATGACCGGGGAACTTATAAGTCCCCAGCAGGGTGCCCAAAGGAATCGAAATCAGCGCGGCTATGAGTACAGCGCTGATACTGACTTGCAGTGACAGTGTTACGATTTCAACCAGATCAGGCTCTAATTGCAATATAAGTTGCAAGGCGGTTGCAAGTGCGCCAGAGATATCTTGCATAGATGAGCCTTTAGCTCAGGAAGCTAGTGATGATGGTGATGCGAGTGATCAGAGCCACCGCTGTGCATGGCTTTGTTCACAGGCATGACAACAGTCATCTCGTTGTCGCTACCGAACTTAAGCATCATCGTGACCTCATCACCGGCGGTTAGTGTACGCTTGGGATTAATCATCATTAAATGATAGCTGCCCGGTTGCAAGGCGAGTTCGCCATTGGCGGGTATGTTCAGATTAGTATGAGGTAGCATTTTATAGACCCCGTTTTCTTCTATACTTTGATGAAATTCAATGCGATCAAAATCATCACTGCGGGCACTATTAAGACTGACATCAGCATCGCCATGGTTGCTGATAACTAAATAACCCGCCATGGCAGTAGCGCCGGGAGGTGCCTCACGCAGCCAAGGATCATGCAGTTGAATAGTGGACTCAGAATTGTCTGAACAGCTTGTCAGCAAGCTGGTTAGCAATAGTAAAGTGAGCAGGTGTAGAAGGGTTCTCAGGGTATGTGGCATGGTAAATTGTTAAAGTCTAAGTTAGCATGATTATACCATTGCGATACCGCGATGGTGTAGTGTCATCGTGTTTTGTCAGTGGATGGCCTAGAGTCGATATAATGACTGCTTAGACAATGTGGAATTGCAGAATGAGCTGGTTATTTTATCCACATTTTTTCAGCTGAGGGATCTCAGTTGGAGGTCCTCAGTTAGAGGATCTCAGCTAAGTTTTTAAAGTCTGAATTGGAAATTTTTGAGTATAAGATTTTTTCGAGTAATTTATAGACACCGATACACCAACCACAAGACTGTCAAGGAGAACATATGGCTACCATCACTCTACAAGGGAATCAGATACATACCAATGGCGATTTGCCCGCTGTGGGGCAACAGGCGCCCGCATTCAAATGTGTGGGAAAAGACCTAGATGATCTGGGTTTGGAAGATTTTGCCGGCAAGAGAAAAATCTTATCCATAGTTCCCAGCTTGGATACTCCTGTGTGTGCAGATTCAACGAAGAAGTTTGTTGAACAGATCGCAGCGCATGAGGATATGGTGTTATTGGTAATTTCTGCCGATTTACCCTTTGCGATGACGCGTTTTTGCAGCGCACTGAATAGTGAGCAATGCGTGTCTTTATCGATGATGCGCAATAAAAATTTCGCCGAGGACTATGGCGTGCTCATACAAGATGGGCCACTGGCGGGGCTGACGGCACGGGCAGTGCTATGTTTGGCGGCTGATGACCAAATCTTGCATGCACAGCTAGTTGAGGAAATTGCACAAGAGCCAGATTATGAAGCGGCCATGGCGGCATTTGCTTAGGGCGTCTCTAGCTGTTGCTGCAAGTCGGCTAAGGAATACGCAGGCGCCTGACAACTGAGTCCTTGGCATACATAAGCGGCAGTTTGGTCTTGGGTAGCAAACTTACTGGCTAATGCCTCAGGTAAGTCGGTGCAATCATCGGTGATGGCAAATAGGCATCGTTGTGGGTGGTATTCGGTCTGGCAAGCTTGACGCCACTCATGCACACGATCCGCGCTGCCGCGAATGATGACTATACTCGGCATCTGTTCCATATCTTGTAAACAGGCCAATAAAGAGCCATGCGCTAACGGCGAGTTAGTCATGGCTTGACTGGCATACTCCAGAGTATTTTCAGCGCCTTCGATATAATCAGTGCGACTTAACAGCAGCCCGAGTTTTAACAGGCTTTGTGCCGCTATACCGTTGCCGGATGGTGTGGCTTCATCACCGCTTACTTTAGGACGCTGTATGAGATCTTCATGATCGTGGGCGGTAAAAAAGAAACCGCCATGTTCAGGATCAGCAAATTGCTCCAACAGCACATCAGCGAGGCTGATGGCAAAGTTTAGAATATTGCTGCTCCACTGCACTTGTAAATATTCTAAGCAGGCATCCAGTAGAAAAGCATAGTCATCTAAATAGGCATTGAGATGTGCTTTGTTGTCTTTGTAGGTGGCGTATAGACGACCTTGCGCAAACATTTTTTGTTGAATGAAATGTAATGCTTGATGTGCAGATTGAAAATGCTCAGCTTGTTGAAACACGCGACTACTGATCAGCATGCCCTTGATCATGAGCGCATTCCAACTGGTTAAGATTTTTTCATCGCGCCCGGGGGCGATGCGTTGTTGGCGAATAGTGAATAACTTTTGTTTGGCCGATTGCCATAAATCACGACATTGTGATTCCGAGAAGCCCAATTGACGTTGTACTTCAGTAAAAGATTCAAATTCATGCAAATGGAATTTGTCTTCAAAGTTAGGACCACGTGAAAAACCGAAGCGCTGATTGAGTACGGCATATTCATCATCGCTCAGACACTCGCGACATTGCTCCTCAGTCCATACGTAGAATTTGCCCTCTTCACCCTCAGAGTCAGCATCCAGCGAAGAGTAATAACCGCCTTCGGGTGATTGCATTTCACGCATGATCCATGCGGCTGTATCGTGGGCGGTTTGTTTGAAATCTTCATCTTGGCTAATTTGATAGGCATAACAATAAAGGCTTAACAAAGCGCCATTGTCATAGAGCATTTTTTCAAAATGCGGAATCATCCAGTAATCATCCACGGAATATCGGCAAAATCCTCCACCGACATGATCAAATAAACCACCGGCAGCCATGCGTTCTAGGGTGTATAAGGCCGGCGTGAGTGTTTGCTTTTTGAGTTCTTGTTGTTGTGCTTGATGCTGGTCATCACTGCTATCGTCAATCGCTTGTGCGTGCAGCTGCCAGGTGCGTAGTAGTAATTCGATATTGGTTGGATGAGGAAATTTAGGTGCTGAACCAAAACCGCCATGGCGACGATCAAAGCTCTGTAAAAGCTGATCTTTTGCTGCATGTATCAAGCGACCGTCAATCCCAATCGGGTGTTCATTAGATTGGTACAGATTTTTCATCACCTGTTGCAGTGAATGGTTTTGCTTGACGATTTCATTGTGTTTATTTTGGTAGGCTTTTGCGATGTGCTGAAGCAGGTCTTTAAACGCAGGGAGATTA
>CAZKDD010000145.1:0-3820 GCA_964551535.1 uncultured Thiotrichales bacterium
TGTGATCGTATTCCGCTCAGCTTTTCTTTCCTAAGAGCGATGAGTTTATTCTCATCAAGTTCTGGGCTATCTTGAGTATTTTTTTCATTCATAATTTTTTATTGGTGTATGCTATAAACCATGTTTTAAACTTGCTTCAATAAATTGATCTAATGCCCCATCGAGAACAGCTTGTGTGTTACTGGTTTCAACTAACGTGCGAAGATCTTTAATACGTGATTGATCAAGTACATATGATCTAATTTGACTTCCCCAACCAATATCTGATTTTGAATCTTCCATCACTTGCTGTTCTGAATTTCTTTTTTGTACTTCAAGCTCATAAAGCTTCGCTTTAAGTTGCTTCATTGCTACATCTTTATTCTTGTGTTGAGATCGATCATTTTGACATTGAGTAACTACCCCACTGGGCATGTGAGTAATTCTAACAGCTGATTCAGTTTTATTGACATGTTGCCCACCGGCACCACTGGCACGATAGACGTCAATGCGTAAGTCTGCAGGATTAATTTCTATATCAATATCATCATCCACTTCTGGGGAAACAAAAACTGCAGCGAATGAAGTATGTCTTCGGTTACCAGAATCAAAGGGGGATTTTCTGACCAATCGATGCACACCTGTTTCAGTTCTTAACCATCCAAACGCATACTCTCCATTAAATTTGATAGTAGCACTTTTTATACCTGCCACTTCACCAGCAGAAACTTCAATCAATTCGGTTTTGAAACCTTTCTCTTCACCCCAACGCAAATACATTCGTAATAACATCTCAGCCCAATCTTGGGCCTCAGTACCACCAGAACCTGATTGGATATCGACAAAAGCATTACTATCATCCATGTCACCCGAAAACATTCTACGAAACTCCAAGTGAGTCACCTTGGCCTCTAGCTTATCTAAATCGTTAATAACATCATCTACTGTCGATTGATCTTGTTCCAACTCAGCTAACTCAAGAAGCTCCTTGCTGTCATCAATGCCTTGCTGTGTGCTGATTATGGTGTTAACTAGTGTTTCGTATTGAACTCTGCGCTTACCCAACTCCTGAGCACGTTGCGGATCCTCCCACACATCTGGTTGTTCTAATTCGCGAGTGACTTCTTCCAATAGTTCTTGTTGACTATCAAAGTCAAAGATACCCCCTTAAGTCTGATACCCTATCCTGAAGGTTTTTTAATTGTGCGAAATAAAGCGCAAGTTCCATTGAAAGTCTTAACCTGTAAAATTAATAACACGTATTTTATAAAGCCTTTGCAATACTAACATAGTGTTAGCATTTTCAGTGCATGCTAACAACTTCAAAATGTCTCACCATCAACTGTAACGACTCTAACCCCCTGTAGTAATTAACATCGAGTTCATAAGCAATATGAATGAGATTAGCACGCGACTGCCAATCATAATTTTCATAATTGAACAAAATACCATCGACTATGATATCGCTATCAATGATTTGCAGCGTTATTTTCATGTGTTTGTGGCCGACGACATGATAACTTTTGAGCTTAAACCGGCCATCGAAAACTGGCGTTGGAAAGCCTTGCCCCCAAGGACCTGCGGCACGTAGCGCGCGCGCTATATCTATAGTTAACTCATTTGCTTGTAGCTCACCATCAGACAACATCACTGCACTTAAATCTTCCGCACTGACCCATTCAGACAAAACTTGATTGAACGCTTGTTGAAAAGCCTCATAGTGATCATATTGGATGGTTAATCCTGCTGCCATTGCGTGCCCACCAAACTTATCAATTAAACTTGGATAGCGACTGGCCACACACTCGAGTACATCTCGAATGTGCACACCGGGTATGGAACGAGCAGAGCCTTTTAACTGCCCTTCATGAGCCTGGGCAAATGCGATTGTTGGTCGATAATATTTTTCTTTAATGCGTGCAGCAACAATACCTATGACTCCTTGATGCCAATCAGCTTCAAAAATGCATATACCGATTTCACGCAGGTTTACTGTTCTCTTTGCTTCCAATTGAACTAGGCTTTTGATTGCCTGATCTTTCATTTGAGCTTCTATTTCACGTCTTGAATTATTCAACTCATGCAAAGTCTCAGCGAACTGTTTAGCCTGCTGTATGTTATCTGTAAGCAAGCATTCAATTCCTGTTGAGATATCATCCAGTCGACCCGCAGCATTGATGCGTGGAGCCACTTGAAAACCTAAGTCGCTGGCTAATGTACGACTAAGTTCTACACCGGCAATTGCAAGTAAAGCTTGTATGCCGATATTGCCTTTTCCTGATCGAATCCGTCTTAGACCATGCTCGACGAGTATGCGATTATTAGTATCCAGCTTAACTAAATCTGCGACAGTGCCAACGGCTACAATATCTAACCATTGCGCAATGTTTGGTTCCTCAATCGCATGCTTGTCAAACCAATTCATGTTGCGCATTCTGGTTCTCAGGGCGATGAGCAAATAAAAAATTACGCCAACACCTGCTAGATGTTTACTTGGAAATTTATCACCCTTTTGATTAGGATTAATAATAGCCTCAGCATTAGGCAACTGTTGGCCGGGCAAATGATGATCGGTCACCAACAATTTTATGCCACATGCGCGCGCGTATTGGGCCCCTTCAACACTTGATATACCGTTATCGACGGTAATTATCAGCCATGCGGAACGCTGCACACATAAATCTACAATTTCAGGCGTCAATCCATAGCCATATTCAAAGCGATTTGGAACAATATAGCTTACATCCGCCTTAAAATGACGCAAAGCGCGCATAGCGAGCGCGCAGCTGGTCGCACCATCAGCATCATAGTCGCCCACTATGACTATCGGATGACGATGTTCTATGGCCTCCAGTAATAGTGTTAGTGCTGCATCTAATTGCATTAATGTGCAGGGCGGCAAAAGGTTTTTCAGAGTCATGCACAACTGTTGTGGATCAGTCACGCCACGATTCGCGTATACTCTCTGAAGAATGGTTGAGATTTCGCTGTTTGCGAGAGGTTCCTCGATGTGCGCCCCTCGTTGCTGTATATATGTTCCCATGGAGTTATATTATCAATTTTTTCAAGCGCGTACGGTGTCTTGATGTTTTTGTGAGAGAAACTACATAGATGTCAAAAAAATATCTATTTCTGACCGGCAAACTAGCCGAAAAAAGTCTGCATAAAGTGATCGAGGGACTTCCAGAAAAAAACTTCGAATACGAAATCCTCCAGATTGGTGTCAGTGTAGCCGCGTTAATGACCACCGATCTTATCGCCAGACGCATCAAAGACGTCTCGCAGTTTGATAAAATCATTTTGCCAGGTCGTTGCCGAGGTGATATTGAAGAATTAGCACAAAAATTAGCCATCGAGGTAGTGCGAGGTCCTGAAGAACTAAAAGACCTCCCACAGTTTTTCGGCCATGCCAAAAAGAAAACGGATCTCAGCCAATATTCTACTGCCATTTTTGGCGAGATTGTTGATGCCCCGAATATGTCTGTCGAAGAGATTATCACCAGAGCGGAACGTTACCGTGAGGATGGGGCTAATGTCATCGATTTAGGCTGCCTACCCAACACTCCATTTGGCCATTTATCCGAAGCCGTTCAGGCGCTCAAAGCGGCTGATTTCAAGGTAAGTGTCGATTCCTTATTACCAGAAGATTTAGTCACAGGTGGACAAGCCGGCGCAGATTATCTGCTGAGTTTACAAAAACAATCTTTATGGGTCTTAGAAAAAGTTGATTCAGTACCCATTATCATCGGTAGCCCACCCACCAGTCTCCGATCCTTATACAACACGATCGACATTCTGATTAAAGAAGGGATACGTTTTATTGCCGACCCCATTCTTGACC
>CAZKDD010000146.1:0-3793 GCA_964551535.1 uncultured Thiotrichales bacterium
CCATTAATGCTGATGCCAGATCCTTCACTGAGATCTTCAACATAAAGACCTTTATCAGTAAGTTCTATCTTGCAATGAACTTGAGCAACTCGCCAACCACGTATCTGAATAAGATTATCTTTAGATTTACCGATGGTGCAATGACCTAGACTACAATGTACTTTGTCTACATTGGCACCATTATCTGTGATTACAACAACATCAAACATTAGTCTAAAATCTCTTCACTGCTGTCAATATTTTTAAGGTATGTTTCACGCATTTCCGTGGCTCTAGCAATACGTTTAATATTTTCCTCACTGGTAGGGTCATACACTTGTGGTGAGATAAACACGACCAATTCACTCTTATTGTTTCTAAAGTTTTCCGATCTAAACAAGCGCCCAAGAATCGGGATATCTCCCAAAAATTTCACTTTAGTAATTGCTTCACTATTATTGCGCTTGACTAAGCCACTGATAGCGAGTGTTTCATTTTGCTTGAGGTTAACTTCAGTTTTAGTTTTGTTGGTTTTTAACCCGGGCACTCCGTCGACTGACACACCGATATCGATATCGCTGACTTCAGTTTCTACCGTGGCAACCACGACACCATCGCGCCCTACAACCGGCTCAACATTGAGTTTTATGCCATATTCTTTGAATTCAATAGTATTACCATTAACCCCTCCAGGAACACTGACAGGAAATTCACCGCCAGCCAAAAACTCGGCCTTACTGCCACTGCGCGCACTGAGTGTTGGCGAAGCTAGTACTAATGCATCACCAGATTCTACTGCAATATTTATGGTGGATGTAATCATTGAGGCAATACCAAAATAACCAATTCCATTACCCGAGCTAGTAATGCCGTCAGCCACAGTTAGCACATCGGAATTTTGCAGTACTGAGGTTCCATTGGTACGTGCAAAATCTTGTGCATAGCCAATACTGGGCCCAGCAATACCTGTGTTCTGCCAATTAATGCCTAAGTCTTCGAGTGCATTGGTTGTGAACTCGGTGATCTGCACATACATATGCACCATGGGTTTATTTTCAATCTCAGGGCCACGCGTAAGATCGATTAATCCTGGATAGGCTTGACTGGCTGCGCTGATGAAGATTTTATCATCGCTACTGACATCACCGGAGATAATGAGATTATCACCCGCTCGTTTAATTTTTAAATTAGGAATATCTTCAAAGATCTTTTCTATATCAGTGCCTGCGGTTGGCTTAGTAAGATTGACTATATTGCTGTAAACCTCAACCAGTTTGTCAATAATGTCTGAGGTACTCTTGCTGACTTCACCTTTGAGCACAACATTTTTACCCACCTGAAGTATTTCTATGCCAGCAGCATGACCTACAATATCACTAATCTCACTGGCATTTCTCGAGGCATTTTGTTTGATTACATAAAATTGATGTGCCACAACTTTACCGTTGCCCAACCACACTTGTAATTCAGTGTCACCCTCTTCCTCAGCTAAGATTAACAGCTTTCCATTATCAAGAATGGAGGTACTGATAAGTTTGCCGTTACCAACTGCCACTCGCTGTATGTCACCGAGATTAAGCGCTTTAATTTCACCCACATACATGCGAAAACTATCGGCACTAGCAATTTGAGTGACTACCAAAGCACTGACAAGTATAGTCATCAGTGAGCAAGATAATATGAATCGTTTTATTTGATATCTCATGTCTATATGCTTTTATTTTTATTTAGTGTCAGTGACAGGCACTTGGTTGACTAATGCCACACCATCTTTACCTGCCCCACCAACAATGTAATCGACGAATCTAAAACCATTAGAGGTGTCAGTTGCTTTAGCCATTAAGCCAGCAATCGCTGCACCGGTATCTCTAGAGACAATACTGCCATCAGCTAAAACTTTAACATTGTCAGGATCAACCACTGTGCCGTCTTCTAGCACCAACTGACCTTTGTCGTTTAGAGTGGCTCCAGTAATCACTGAACCATCTGCTGTCGTGATCGTGCCATCAGCATTTTCGGTGAGAGTGCCCAGTGTTTTGATTGCAGTCACACCAGCCAATGCCTGTCCATCTTTACCGATGATTGAACCATCTGCACCAATAGTAATGTCATTTGGATCGACTACGCTGCCATCAGCCAATACTAATTGTCCGTCCTCATTCAAGCTTGCACCACTTATTTCAGTACCATCAGCAGCCACTATGGTGCCGTCAGCGCGTTGTGTAAGCCCGGCAATCTTATTCACTTTAGCGCCATCAAGAATGACGCCATCTGCGGTAATTAATGAGCCATCGTCAGTAACTTTGAGAGTATTAGGATCAACGACTTTGCCATCCGCTGTGACAAGTTCACCTTTATCATTAATCGATAGACCTCGACCTGATAAATCTATGCCATCTTTGGTGCGTATGTTGCCATTTGCATCTATTACTAGATCTTGATTAGCCAGCACGACGCCATCGGCAGTCTTGAGAACTTTCTTGCGTTCTAGCACTGTGCCATCAGTCATCACCAACTGACCATCTTCATTCAGTTTAAGATCATCAGGATCCACCACTTTGCCATCGGCAGTGACAAGCTCGCCCTTATCATTAATAGTTAAGCCAGTGCCTGACAAATCCAAACCGCTTTTAGTTTTAATGCTGCCATCGGCACCAAGTACGAGATCTTGATTAACAAGCGCTACCCCATCCGCATTTCTGAGCACGCCATCAGCTCCTACAGAAATACTTTTTGCTAACTTGTCGTCATAACTAGGAACGATGTTATTGCTTATCTGCGCATTTGCCTCACGTATTGCACCTTGCTGAGCTAGCAATAATGCATTCTCAGTAATGTTGTCATCATTTACCTGAGCAAAACCTGAGCCACTGTCATCTTTGCGATTACGTAACAATGCAATGATGTCACCTTTTTCCTGAGCTATCGCTAACAACGCACCTTCTTTCGGTGTGACGTTAATCGTCACATTAGTAAAATTTTGCTCTGGTCTTGCACTGACACCACCACGAAGCATACGCACTTTTTCTTCATAATCTTTTGCAGTCTGGCGTCCTGTTGAGAGCACTTCCACATTTTCAAGCACCGGTGACACATGTTTACTTCCTCCCTGTGTGCTCGCCATATTCACCAGTAAGTCAATACGGTTACCAGGACGTAGCAAACCAGAAAAAGAATTAATTTCATCGACCTGAATGGTCATGGCACGACGCTTTTGTTCTATTGTGTCGGAGAAATCCAGCGGATACTCATCACCAATAAAGCTCTTTAATAGTTGTTTTCCAGATGCCAGATTCTGCTGAAGAATTTTGCCAGCAATGGCATCAAATTGATTAGGGCGAATCGCTTGCAAACTAACGAAATCACTGGGGATTTGGCGTATGGATAAAGTTGATCCATCAAGCACATCCCCTTTAACTAGATCTTTTGATGCGACAACCACGGCAATAGGTTGTGAGGAAGGTTTTAGGCGCTCACGTAACTCTGCTTCACGAGCATTGAGATAGAGCATTGCCAATAATGCACCAAAAATACCCAAACCCACTGCTATCGCAAGCAATGTGATGCTTTTTTTATTATTTGCCACTTATGGATGTCCCCATGGTAGTTGTGACTCGTGAAAACGCTCTAGAACGCTTTATATCACGTGATTTTTTTAAATTTTATTAGTTATAGCATAAATCAAAAAGGATTCATGGAATCTTTAACAGCTTTTTTCATTGTCTGCGTAATTTCATTCTGCATGGCTGTTGTATCTAGACTATCTAACGCCTTTTTCGGATCAGTATAGGCTTTGAGAGTATTCACTCCATCA
>CAZKDD010000147.1:0-3789 GCA_964551535.1 uncultured Thiotrichales bacterium
AAATTTCTCTTCTTGGAGAAAGAATTTTTTTCGCTCAGTGATTCGTCTCAACCAGCATCGTATGAGTAAGCTAAATATAATAAATCGATTAATGATTGATTTCATGATGGATCCATTGATAAGTTTTTTTCAATCCATCATATAATCTTTCTGAAGGTGACCATCCTAGCTTCTCTTGAATAAGACGGTTATCAGAATTTCTTCCTCGCACACCCTCAGGGCCAGGAACATTTTTGATGGCACAATCTTTACCTGATATTTCAATAATGGTGTTTGCGAGTTGGTTGATGCTTACCATTTCTTCTGAGCCGATATTCACGGGGCCACTAAAATCTGATGAAATCAAGCGCAGTGTGGCTTCAATGCACTCATCTATGTATAGAAAAGAGCGTGTTTGTTTGCCATCTCCCCAAACTTCAATGACATCTCCATCCTTAGCAGACGCGACTTTGCGACATAAGGCGGCAGGGGCTTTTTCACGCCCCCCTTGAAAGCAACCTTCCGGGCCAAAAATATTATGATAACGAGCAATTGAAATATTAATCTGATAATTACGTTGATAAGACAGATAAAGCCGCTCAGAAAATAACTTTTCCCAACCATATTCACTGACTGGTGAGGCAGGATAAGCGCTTTGTTCATCGCACTTTGGATTCTCAGGATCAGTTTGATTGTATTCCGGATAGATGCAGGCTGAAGAGGAGTAGAAGATATTTTTGATGTTACGCTTGCGAGCTTCTTCTAAAACATTGAGATTGACTAATGCAGAGTTATGCATAATCTGTGCATCATTCTCGCCAGTAAATACATAACCCGCACCACCCATGTCGGCCGCCAGCTGAATAATGATATCGAATGACTGATTCATCACCTGTGTCACAACTTGTGGGTCTCTAAGATCACCGATGATGGTTTCATCTGCAATCTCATCGCTGAATTCATGGGCTTTGAGATCTACACTACGGACCCAGCAGTTAAGTTCTTTGAGGCGCTTGACCATATGTCCGCCGATAAACCCCCCGCCACCACAAACGAGTACTTTTTTATTTGAAATTTTTTTCACCTGTTTTTCTCAATTTGATTGCATACAAAATGTTCTAAAAATATATATGAATTCAAGCTTTAGTATGATCTTTTTTTACTTACAAATGATTTCTGTATGATTGTGAATAATCTGATTCTCATAAGTAACAGGTGCTTGTGTGTGAACGATGTTAGTTATGACGGTTAGGTTAAGTTAAGATCTTTGCAGAATCTTTAGCTTGGTCTTGATTTTCGGTGTAAAGATTTTTTTACAGTTATGATCGATCTTAATGAGATTATTGATGTATTGCTCAAATATGTCACGATTGTTTTGATTTCTGATCGGGTTGGCATGATTAGCAACAAAGGGGACAATGCTCGGATTAGTATTTATCTCGTAGACGGCTATATTTCCATCCACAACATTAAAGTCTACGCGCCCGTATTCTATATTAAGTAGATGCGCAATTTTTTGAATTTTCTCCCTGTAATAATTCTGTCTAATCATATCTTGTTCTTCTAAGTATTCAGCATCTCCTACCAAAGCGGGGGCTCCATATTTTACGCACCAGCTTTTCTCATGCACTGTACCAGCGAAGCTGATATGGTCACCAATAATATAGGATGATAAACGTCTGAACACTTCACCTCGATAAGGTGCTGAGCAGTACTCTGTGATTATCATGCCGTCTAGTGGAATGTGGCTCTGTTGAAAAGAGCTAATAGCCTGGTCTAATTCTTGTTGATTTTTGAGTAATTTTGACAATGGTGACTTGTGTTCATACTCGGTTTTCAAAAAGACTGGGAATTGCTTAGGTTGAGTATTTTCAATCACGGAATAACAGTTGAATGAATTAATTTTCTTTTTATATAGCAGCCTCAAAGACCCCATCTTACTGAGAATCTTTGCTGGGTCATTATAAACTTTGTAATATTCTGGATACTGATTGAGATTATTATAAATAATGGAAACAGCTTGCTGTTGCCAAACATCTAGCCTTTCACGGTCGGTGAATATATAAGCCCCTGTAGGGAATCTTTTTAGTTTAAACAGTGATTCATAGTCAATCACCCGCAATTTGACCGCATGTTTTTTTAGCGAGTCACGTAAGGACGCGTGAGTGTATTCTACTCCTTTATAAGTTATTATATTAATGGTCATGCTAAAAACACTATGTCAATTACAAGGGGACAGTACATGGTTAAATTGAATAAGACAGGTTTACTAGGTTATCAACAAAACATCTTCAGACAAAACCAAACAATGGTGGGTAATAAGGGTATCACCAGTCTGGCTGTGACCCAAGAGAGTTCATATTCAAGCGATGAAAAGCTTGATGGCTTAGCTTCACAATTTGTAAATAGTCATGCCAGAGTTGGCATCAAAGTGGGCATAAAGTCCTAACAATGAATGAGTAAGTACTTAAATTTAGATCAATAAGTACTGTCAATTTATCGTTATCTGTCTATGACGCCTGAGGGGAATGCTGTCTTTAATCCTGTTGTTGCACAAGCATCAACAACATGGATCTCTCAGGCGTTATTAGACTCACTTAAAAATATTTACCAACAAATTCACTCAGATCTGGATCTACAGAGTTGTGCTTATTGCCTTAAGTCTGTAATCGATAAAGTAGATGCCGCTTTATCTGATAATCAAGCACTGTCTCCTCTGCTTTATGCTGGCTACTATCATTTTGTATATTTATTAGAGCAAGGTGACATTGCCCATTGTGAAAAGTTATTGGCAGATTTGCCATGTGAGGTATCTGGTCAAGAAGTCGTTAATGGTACCTTGCAGTTGTGTCATTCTGATATGCACAAAAGCATATTAAGAAATTGTCTTTATACAGAGACCTTAGAGTCTTACTGGACACATTGTGATGCTCAAGAATTTCTGCATGCGCGCAAAAAAATTCATTCTATTATTGAAATCATTGAGCAGACACAGCCATATTTTTATCAAGAGTTTCAATCATTAGTCACAACTATTGTTATGGCCAAGCCATGCTCTCAAAAATTTAGATTTGATGGGGCATCTTCTTATCATTTGTGGGGATTGATGATGTTGGCCTGGGATAATGATAAAACCGAGCTTGAATGGATAGAAACGTTTGCACACGAATCATCACATATCTATTTGTTTGGATTGATGCGAGATCAGACACTATTGAAAGATGATGGTAACAATAACTTATATAGTTCTCCATTACGAGCAGACAAACGGCCTCTAGAGGGCATCTATCATGCAACTTATGTCAGCGCAAGAATGCATCTTGCGGTTAGGCATTATCGTCACTCGCATAGCCATCTTTTTGATCCGAATGAGATTGAGCGCTTGACTTCAGCGAGCCTCAAAGCATTTAAAGATGGTTATGACACTATTATGCAACATGCCCAACTTACATCCCTAGGTCGATCTGTGTTGGAGGATTGTAAAAGAGTTCTAGAAGCGTCATAACAGCATCATGTAAGAGCCACAACAGAGCATGAAGCTGTGGTGCCATCACATCACAAGAATATAAAAAACTAGCTAGTTTATGGCTGTATGTCAGTAATCATTTCATAATCTTATGTGAATATGTGGTTAGTATGAACACATATGTATAGGAGCGATCGCAGATAAGCCTAGTCACAATAATACACACAGTGGCATGATCATCATAAATATGGAGACATTTCTTGCGTATTTGTGATTATTAATTCAGGGCGCTATTAACTGTTTGATGGTTAAGTCGGCAAGCTCATCGCGTGTGCTATGTTCAA
>CAZKDD010000148.1:0-3734 GCA_964551535.1 uncultured Thiotrichales bacterium
GAAAAGAGTGACAGAGTTAAAAAATAGGCTAGACCAGAAGCGTTAAAAAATCACTAATTAGACGATAAAATCAGAGCCGCTGCTGCTTTAATCGAGCAGCAGTGATTTGAGTACTTCTTTATATGTGTCTTTTAATTGAAGTAATTGTTCAGTATCGGTGTGTTCATCAACCTGATGAATGCTAGCGTTAGTGACGCCGAGCTCTACTACCTCTGCTCCAGTGGGGGCAATAAAGCGACCATCTGATGTGCCGCCACCGGTGGATAGCTGAGTATCGATGCCCACGACTTTTTTAATAGCAGTTTTACAGGCGTCAACCAAGCGACCTTCTGCTGTGATAAACGGCTGGCCAGAAATATTCCAAGCTATTTCAACATCAAAATCTTTCAATACCTCAGCGACACGTAGCTGTATTTCCTCGGCCGTAATTTCTGTAGAAAAACGCAAATTGAACCAAGCTTCTGCGGTTGCTGGAATCACATTACTCGCCCCAGTACCTGCCTGTATGTTGGACACTTGGAAGGTGGTGGCGGGAAAATGATCATTGCCTTGATCCCATTCTAACGCTGACAACTTGGTCAATATCTCGGCGAGATGATGGATGGGGTTGATGGCGAGATGTGGGTAGGCGACATGGCCTTGCTTGCCTTTGACAATTAAATGCGCGCCGATTGAACCTCGTCGCCCATTTTTAATGACATCGCCCATTTGTTTAGTGCTGGAGGGCTCGCCCACCAAACAATAATTAATGTTGATATTGTTGGCTTGCAAATGCTCGACCACTTTTACTGTGCCATTTTTGGCGGGACCTTCTTCATCACTGGTTAGAAGGAAGGCTATGGAACCTTTGTGGTTAGGGTGTTCTTGGATGAATTCTTCGCACGCTACCGTCATGGCAGCGATAGAGGTTTTCATATCTGCAGAACCACGGCCATGTAAAGTACCGTTTTCCACATGGGCAGCAAAAGGAGGATATGTCCAATTTTCGACGGGCCCCGTGGGGACCACATCAGTATGTCCGGCAAATACAAATAAGGGCGCTTGTGTTCCGCGCACAATCCAAGCATTAGATACTTCTTCAAAAGGTAACATATGGCATTCAAAGCCGCTTGCGCTGAGTCGCTCGGCAAGCAGGTCCAAGCAGCCTTGGTCATCCGGCGTGACGGAAGGTTTTTGAATCAGTTGTTGGCTAAGTTCTAAGGTGCTATTCACAAGTTTTCAGAGTAGGTTTTTTCACTAAAGCCCACCATAACATTTTCTTGTTTAACCAGCACGGGGCGCTTGATTAAAGTAGGCTGTGCAAGCATGGTTTGCACAGCACTGTGCTCATTCATAGAGGATTTCTCATTGTCAGTGAGCGTGCGCCAAGTGGTACTGCGGCGATTGACCAACGCTTCCCAGCCTAGCTGTTGCACCCATGATTCTAATAGCATTGGATCAAGGCCATCTGTCCGAAAATCATGGAGGGCATAGTTAACATCATGAGTATCTAACCATCGGCAGGCTTTCTTGACGGTGTCGCAATTTTTTATGCCATACAGTTTTATCATGGCTATAACTAATGTCAGTCGATCGCTCTTAATAATTCGTTGATGCCGACTTTGCTGCGAGTTTTCTCATCTACCTGCTTGACGATAACGGCACAGTAAAGGCTGTAGCTACCATCTTTAGATGGTAAGTTACCCGAGACTACCACTGAGCCGGCTGGAATTCTTCCATAGCTGACTTCACCGGTTTCACGATTGAATATTTTGGTGCTTTTACCGATGTAAACTCCCATGGAGATCACTGAGCCTTGCTCTACGATCACACCTTCAACCTCTTCCGAGCGGGCGCCGATAAAACAATTATCTTCAATGATCGTCGGTGCGGCCTGTAATGGTTCAAGCACACCACCGATACCCACACCACCCGATAGATGAACATTTTTACCGATTTGAGCGCATGAACCGACGGTGGCCCAAGTGTCGACCATGGTGCCTGAATCGACATAGGCACCAATATTCACAAAGCTTGGCATAAGCACCACATCCGGTGCGATATACGAACCGCGACGAGCCATCGCTGGGGGCACAATACGTACGCCTAATTGCGCTAACTCTTGCTCAGACTGATTGACAAATTTTGGTGGGACTTTGTCGTAGTATTGAGCAAAGCCAGATTGCATAGCACTGTTTTCTTCTATTCTGAAGGACAGTAGCACGGCTTTTTTTAACCATTCATTCACCACCCAATCACCATCTTTTTTCTCCGCCACGCGTTGCTGACCTGAATCCAGTTGCGCCATGGTCTCGATAACGGCAACTTTAATTTCGCTGCTGACGTTGCTGGGTGAGATATTGGCACGATCTTCGAATGCGCCCTCGATGATGTCTTGAATACTCATAGTTATTTCCTTAACTGTGTCGATGGATTAAAACCTATTTTTTGAATGGCTGCTTTTCAAGAATGACTGTTGATAAAGCGTCCGATTCTTTGCGCAGCTTCACGACATTGTTCTGGCGCTGCCACCAGTGCGATCCGCACATGATAGGCGCCAGGATTGGTGCCGTTAACACTTCTCCCCAGATATTGTCCGGGCAGTACTGTCACATTGTGCTGGGAGTATAACTCAAGTGCGAATTTTTCATCATCTATTCGCGTATTTAACCAAATATAAAATCCCGCCTGAGGAAGTTGAATGGGCGTGATGTCTTGTAATTCTTCAATGAATGCATGAAAACTCTGTCGATATCGCTCACGATTGAGCTTCACATGTTGTTCATCATTCCACGCGGCGCAGCTGGCCATTTGTGTGCTAATGGGCATCGCGCAACCATGATAAGTGCGGTATTGAAAGAATTTACTGATCAGTTGTTCATCACCTGCTACGAACCCTGAGCGCAAACCGGGTGCATTACTGCGTTTGGAGAGGCTATAGAAGGCTAGGCAGCGTTGGTAATGGCTATCACCATTGGCTAGTGCGGCTTGCAGGAGTCCTTTCGGCGGGTGATCTTCATCAAAATAAATCTCTGAATAACATTCGTCAGATATGATCACGAAATCATACTGGTGAGCATAGTCTATGAGACGCTGTAAAGATTTCTGAGGGAGAACATCACCTGTCGGATTGGATGGCGTGCAGATATAAACCAGCTGAGTGTTATGCCAAGTCGTGTCATCAATACTATGAAGTGCTGGTATGTCACCATCATGCACACTCAAATCTAAGAAGAGTGGTTCAGCGCTCGCAAGCAGCGCGGCTCCCTCGTAGATTTGATAGAAGGGGTTAGGACTGATTACCCTAGCGGCTTGTGTGGAATCTATCACGGTCTGAGCAATGGCAAATAAAGCCTCACGGCTGCCGTTCACGGGAAGAATATGTCGTTCCGGGTCTATACTTTCGGTAGGTAATGCAAAGCGTCTGACTAGCCAGTGGCAGATCGCTTGTCGTAATTGGAGTTCGCCTTTGGTTTTTGGATAGTTAGCTAGTGTGTCGATATTTTCGATCAGCGCTTGTTTAATCAAGTCTGGGGTGGGGCTCTTTGGTTCACCTATCGAGAGGTTGATCGGTTCAAGGTTGGGATTGGCGCTGACACCCTCGAACAGATTTTTCAGTTTTTCGAATGGGTAAGGCTGTAACTTATTCAAATCTGGGTTCATGGTAATAGTAGAGATCATTAAATAGTGAAGCTGGTATATTGATTGTCTGCAGGGGCTAGTTGAGCTTGCAAATAATTAGTTAATGTTTCTTG
>CAZKDD010000149.1:0-3732 GCA_964551535.1 uncultured Thiotrichales bacterium
TAGTAGCTTTGCTATGTTACTCGAGGCACAGCACCGCGGTTGGGAAATTCATTATTTGATACCCGATAGTCTTTTTGCATTAGATGGACGAGCCTACGCACAGTGCGCCCATTTAACCGTTATCGAAGATCCTAACTGTTGGCATCAACTCGGCTCCACTCACCAGTGCTTGCTGAGTGATTTCGATGTGATTTTAATGCGCAAAGATCCTCCATTTGATATGGAGTTTATCTACATCAGTTATTTATTAGAACTAGCCAAACACCATGGCACGCTCATCATTAATGACCCCAGTAGCCTGAGAAATTTCAATGAGAAATTTTCTATTATGAATTTTCCTCAGTGTTGTGTGCCAACTATTGTCAGCAAAAATCGAGACATTATTAAAACTTTTCTCGCACAACATAAAACCATTGTCAGCAAACCCATGGATGCCATGGGAGGTGAATCAATTTTCAAACTTGAACACCAAGATAGTGACAGTCAGAACCTTATCAATGAAGCCACTCAACACGGCACTCAAACCATTATGTGCCAACAATTTATAGAGGAAGTGAGTGCGGGTGATAAACGTATTTTACTAATACGTGGTGAGCCCATTCCTTATGCGCTTGCCCGTGTGCCGCAGGGAGATGAATTTCGTGCCAATCTTAATATGGGAGGACTTGGACACGGAGTAGAGCTAACCGAGCGCGACCTGTGGATTTGTCAACAAATACGACCTACTTTGATCGATAACGGCATCGTTTTTGCTGGTATTGATGTGATTGGTGATTACCTGACTGAGATCAACATCACCAGTCCCACCTGTATACGGCAATTGGATCGCCTCTATAACCTTAATATCTGCGCAGTCTTATTTGACGCCATCGAGGATATGTTAGAAGCTTAGTTTATGTCAGATAAACACTCCTATGTCGGGCAATTACTGATCGCCATGCCAACGCTCAGCGACCCTGAGTTCAGTCATAGCGTGTCCCTTATCTGTGAGCACAGCCCCAAGAAAGGCACGATGGGAATTATTCTCAATCATCCTCTATCGATGACTTTGCAGGAATTAATTGAACAATCAAGTATTGATGCCCCTGCTCATTTTGATGATTATTCATTAGTGCGAGCAGGAGGGCCGGTCGGTATGGATCATGGATTTATATTGCATGACTCAGACTCACATCGCTGGCCTTCAACAATTCCTATCTCCAGCTCATTATCACTGTGCGCATCGAACAATATTCTTTTTGATATTGCCCATAACCAAGGCCCCTGTAATAAGATTGCAGTGGTAGGTTATTCGGGTTGGTCTCCCGGTCAATTAGAGAGTGAAATTGCAGATAATTATTGGCTCACCGTAGATGTTGATAACTCGTTTATCTTCAATACACCTGCCAGTGATCAATGGCTCCATGCTGGCAAACTCTTGGGTATAGATCTGAATTTGCTCAATTCCAATGCGGGTCATGCTTAGTGAGTAAATTATTTATGGCGTTTGATTTTGGTGAACGTCGCACCGGTGTGGCTATCAGCCAAAGTCTTACTCAAACCGCTCAGCCGTTAACCACACTATCGAATACCCTGGGTAAAATGGACTGGCCGGCGATTGAAAAGCTTATGCAAGAATGGAAACCGCACGAAATCATCGTTGGTTTACCTGATGATTCTGAGCAAAATAAAGTATTACGCAGAAAGATTATGAAATTTTGTCATCAGTTGGAATCTCGTTTTCAACTCCCTGTGCACACTCATGATGAAACATTAACCTCAGATGAAGCCTATTTTCATCTAAAAAAACAACGTCAACACTCGAAAAAAACCATCGATAAAAAAGAAATCGATAAAATTGCAGCAGCAATTTTGTTGGAATCGTGGATGAGTGTTAATCTATCCACATGAATACCGATATCCATTCACTCCTAGACTCACTGACCGATCAGACCAAAGCTCATCTTGAGCAACTAGGTGAACAATCACCGCTCATTGTAGGCATACGCACTGGCGGCATTTGGATAGCTGAGCATCTGCATCAAGCGCTCAATTTAACTAATACTATCGGCATTTTAGATATTTCTTTCTACCGAGATGATTTCAGTCGTTTAGGTCTTAATCCGCAAGTTAAGCCCTCACAATTACCTCTAGACATCACCGATCAGAATATTATCCTGGTTGATGATATCCTACACACCGGAAGAACAATACGCGCGGCCATGAATGAACTGTTCGACTATGGTCGGCCCGCCAGTGTGAGCCTGGCCGTATTGATAGACCGCGGGGGACGAGAATTACCCATCAGCGCGCAAATGGTTGGAGATGCAGTAGAGCTTCCTGCCCACCAACATGTTAAATTAACCGGACCTGAGCCTCTGGCACTTGAGATCATCACGACAGACTGACGACAATAATGATGCAGCACTTCTTAACAACTGAATCACTCTCTCTAGATCAGTTGACCACTATTTTAGATACTGCTGAGTCATTTTATAAAGTGGATGGTAGGCATGTGAAGAAGGTACCTTTGCTACGTGGTAAAACCATCGTTAACCTGTTCTTTGAAGCCAGCACGCGAACACGCACAACCTTCGAACTTGCTGCCAAACGTCTATCTGCTGATGTGTTAAATATCAATGTCAGTGCTTCTGCTACGGTTAAGGGCGAGAGCCTACTCGATACTCTGCGTAACATAGAAGCTATGGATGTCGATATGTTTATCATTCGTCACCAAGACAGTGGAGCAGCAGAATTTATTTCACAACATGTGGCTCCAGGTATTAGCGTTATCAACGCGGGTGATGGCAGACATGCTCACCCTACTCAAGCCATGCTGGATATGTTTACTATCCGCAGGATTAAAAAAGATTTTACTCACTTGAAAGTAGCTATTGTTGGTGATCTTGCTCACTCGCGTGTGGCCCGTTCACAAATCCATGCATTGCGAACTCTAGGCACAGAGGATATTCGAGTTATAGCTCCCAAAACATTATTGCCTAGTAATGTTGAAACACTAGGCGTGCAGGCCTTCCAAAACATGGAAGATGGTCTTAATAATGTCGATATCATCATCATGCTGCGCTTACAAAAAGAGCGCATGCAGGGTGCATTATTACCCAGTGAGCATGAATACTTTAATTTATTTGGCCTCACCCCTGAGCGCCTATCACTGGCGGCAGATGACGCTACCGTGATGCACCCAGGGCCAATTAATCGCGGCGTAGAAATCAGCTCCGAAGTCGCAGATGGCAATCAATCTGTCATCTTAGAGCAAGTCTCAAATGGCATCGCAGTACGCATGGCTATCATGTCTTTATTAGCCGGAGGTCAGTCATGAAGATTGAACTCAAGCATGCGCATGTTATCGATCCGGCCAATGGCATAGATCGACCCTGTGATGTGTATATTTGCGATAAGAAAATAGCCGCAATCGACACTGCACCTGAAGGTTGGCAGTCTGATAAAGTTTTGGACTTATCCGGCCACACTATTATTCCTGGTATGGTCGATATTGCGACTCACTTACGCGAGCCCGGTCAAGAACACAAAGCCACTATCGCCTCAGAGACATTTGCTGGCGTCGCTGCGGGGATCACCTCAATGGTTTGTTCACCCGATACTAATCCAGTGATCGATACTCCTGCCGAGGTCGAATTTATCCAACAACGCAGTCAATTCTCTGCTTACTGTCATGTCTATGTAATGGGAGCTCTTACCACTCAACTTGAGGGTGAGTATCTCAGCGAAATG
>CAZKDD010000150.1:0-3725 GCA_964551535.1 uncultured Thiotrichales bacterium
CGCGCATGCCGTGAGTTGGGTATAAAAACCGTTGCAATACACTCTACTGTTGATCGCGATCTCAAGCATGTAAAACTCGCTGATGAGTCGGTGTGTATTGGACCCGCTCCATCAACGGAAAGTTACTTAAATATCCCTGCGATTATTAGTGCTGCAGAAGTGACTGACGCCACTGCAATTCATCCCGGCTATGGATTCCTCTCCGAGAATGATGACTTTGCAGAGCGTGTAGAATCCAGCGGTTTTATTTTCATAGGACCTACGGCCGATACCATTCGCAAGATGGGTGACAAAATTTCTGCCAAACAAGCCATGCAAGAAGCAGGCGTACCTTGTGTTCCCGGTTCACCTGAACCACTGACAGATGATTTTGCAAGTAATTCCAAATTAGCCAATGAAATTGGTTATCCCGTCATTGTCAAAGCAGCGGGTGGTGGGGGCGGCCGTGGCATGCGTATCGTACGTAGTGATGAAGAATTATCTGAAGCGATCTCGCTGACACGAGCTGAAGCAGCTAACGCCTTCAATAACGACACACTCTATATGGAAAAGTTCCTAGAAACGCCTCGTCACATTGAGATACAAGTATTAGCAGATTGTCATGGCAATGCTATCTTTTTAGGTGAACGAGATTGCTCTATGCAACGTCGACATCAAAAAGTCATCGAGGAAGCACCAGCACCAGGTCTCAGCGAAGCCCAACGTCAAGATATTGGTAAACGTTGTACCGATGCCTGTAAACATATCGGCTATCGTGGTGCAGGTACTTTTGAGTTTCTCTATGAAAACAATGAATTCTATTTCATTGAAATGAATACGCGTGTTCAAGTTGAGCACCCCGTCACTGAATATATTTCTGGAGTGGATATTGTTAAGCAGCAACTATTGATCGCCGCGGGTGAAAAACTATCAATCACACAAGCAGAGGTTAATCTAAAAGGACATGCTATCGAATGCCGACTCAATGCCGAAGACTCTGAGACGTTTATTCCTAGTCCCGGTAAAATCCAACGCTTCCACAGTGCTGGCGGCTTAGGTGTGCGAGTTGACTCACATATTTATAGTGGCTATAGCGTGCCACCTAACTATGATTCCATGATCGGCAAACTCATCACTTATGGCGACGATCGAGAAACGGCGATTAAGCGTATGCGTGGCGCTCTACAAGAGATGATTATCGATGGCATCAAAACTAATATTCCGCTCCAACTCAAATTAATGAATGATCCTGAGTTTGTAAAAGGTGAGGTCGATATTCATTATTTGGAAAGACTACTTGAATCTCATAAAAATCACTGATTATGCTGCAATTGCGCTTGCATACAGATGCTGCATCCAGTCAGCGCATTGAAGATCTGTTATTCGGCTGTGGTGCAGTAAGCCTTTCATTTGAGGATGCAGCCGATCAACCCATCCTAGAACCTCCTATCGGCGATCACCCGATATGGACCAATTTAATTATCCAAGCTCATTTCATTGAACGTGATGCCTTTGATCTTGCGTGCAAGGCACTCGAACATGAGACGGCGATTCATTCACAGATAGAATTAGCTCAAATCGACAATCAAGGATGGCAAGAAAAATTTCAGCAACTATTCACTGCCATGCAATTCGGTTCATTATGGATTTATCCTTCATGGGAAGACAATCCCAATCCTAACGGCACCAGCCTACAGCTAGATCCCGGCCTAGCCTTTGGTACAGGCCACCATCCAACAACATTTTTGTGTCTTGAGAGGCTCAGTCAAATACCATTGCAAAACAAAAAGGTAATTGATTTTGGCTGTGGTAGTGGCATCTTAGCGCTATCTGCACACTTGCTTGGCGCTCAACATGTTTATGCGGTCGATATAGATCCTCAAGCTATCGCCGCGAGCATCGATAATGCACGCAGAAATCAGTTGTCACTTGAGGCTTTCACCATTGGCACACCTGATGAATTAAATGGCATACAAACTCAAATCGTGGTGGCCAATATTCTTGCCGCCCCATTGATACAGCTCCGTGATGAACTCGTTAAACACCTGCTCCCACAAGGGACATTATTATTGTCCGGCATTCTGGATGAACAAACTGATGCCATCATTGAACACTATTCCCACTATTGTGACTATCAACAAAGCCACTCAAAAGAGGGTTGGTCAGCTATTTGCTTCACTTTGAAATCGTCCCTTAGCCAGTAATTTTTTGCGGATGTGCCAACCTGCACGCAGTGGTATGATGCAGCTCCTGAATATATACGCATCAATCTATGCAAATAGGCCCTCATCAACTAGCTAATAACTTGTTTGTCGCCCCGATGGCCGGTGTGTCTGACTTGATATATCGTAAGTTATGTCGCGCCTGGGGAGCTGGTTATTCTATCTCTGAAATGGTTAGCGCCAAAGAACACCTATGGCATACAAAAAAATCCTCAACCCGACGCATACATATGGATGAACCAAGTCCCAGAGCGGTTCAAATTGTTGGATCTGAACCTGAGCAATTAGCTAAAGCTGCGCGTTTTAATGTCGACAACGGCGCCGACATCATTGATATCAACATGGGTTGTCCAGCTAAAAAAGTCTGCAAGGTGCTGGCGGGCTCGGCTTTGCTAGCTGACGAAGATTTAGTCAAAAAAATTTTAGAGACGGTGGTTGAGGCAGTTGATGTGCCTGTGACACTGAAAATTCGTACCGGTACAGATGAGAATAATCGCAATGGAGTGCGTATCGCTAAAATCGCTGAAGACAGTGGCATTCAATGTTTGACCGTTCATGGAAGAACGCGCGCCTGTCGTTTTAAAGGAGAGGCAGAATATGAGACCATTAGAAAGATCAAACAATCTGTCAATATCCCAGTAGTTGCAAACGGTGATATTAATTCTCCAGAAAAAGCAAAAAAAGTCTTGGCAATTACTAACGCAGATGCGATTATGCTCGGCAGAGCGGCACAGGGTCAGCCGTGGCTATTTCGCGCAATTGACCACTATCTAAAATTTAATGAAAAATGTCTTCCCCCAACTGAGGAGGAAGTGCGTACTGTTATATTGACTCACTTACAAGAACTGTATTCCTTCTACGGCAAAGAATCAGGCGTCCGTATTGCACGCAAACACATCGGTTGGTATTACGATCACCTCGCAGATATGCAGCAATATAGAAAAAGTGTTTTAACAATAGAAGATGCTGATACTCAGCTCGATACCGTGCGCAAACAACTACAAAATATAAAAATAAAAATGGAGACCGTGCATGACTAACCCAGTAACATCACTCAACGTATCCGAGTTACAACCCGTGACTCCCACCCAAACATTAAGAGAGTCCGTTACAGATTCATTGAAAAGTTACTTCAGTAAACTCGACGGCCATACACCTGACGACTTATACCGCATGGTCATTGAAGAAGTCGAAAAACCCTTGTTAGAGTCTGTGATGAATTATTGTGGCGGTAATCAAACTAAAGCGGCAAAGTGTCTGGGCTTAAACCGAGGAACACTTAGAAAAAAACTTAAGCATTACGACGTACGATAATCGAATCAATGTCAGATACCTCACAGCCACGACCCATCAAACGTGCACTGATCAGCGTTTCGGACAAAACCAACATTGAGGAATTTGCGCGAGCACTGCAAGAAGCTGGTGTGCATATACTCTCTACAGGTGGCACTGCCGCACAATTAAAGTCTGCCAATATTACTGTGACAGATGTCAGTGAACACACCCAATTCCCAGAGATCATGG
>CAZKDD010000151.1:0-3713 GCA_964551535.1 uncultured Thiotrichales bacterium
ACACCCACTAGTCGATTATCTTCTAACACAGGGAAACGACGGCGTTCAGTATTAAGAAACATATTAGCAACATCGATGACCGTATCATTAGCTTCCACGCTCACGACTTGCTCTGACATGAAGTCTTTGACTTGGCCCCCATACTCCTCATGATAGCCAGCATTGATAGCCACATTCATACAATCTTTTTCGGACAATACACCAACAAGATCACCACGCTCATTAAGCACCGGCGCAGCAGAAATATGATTTTTAACCAAAGCGACAATGGCATTCATCACATCCATCTCAGGCGCAAACATAACTAAACTAGTATTCATGTAGTCTTTAACTGCGATCGACTGTATTAACATTATTATTACCCCTCTTTTTATCGCAGGGTCGTCGGCAGGAGCCACATTGATTAGCTCCACCGCAAGAGCCCTTTATTGGGGATCTGCCTAGCAGCACACCCACGGTCATAGCAATAAATGCCAGTAGAAATACTATTAATGTTACTAGCAATGTGTTCATTATGCGCCTAAATGTGGCTAACCACCAAAATCATCTAATAATATATTCTCTGGCTCAACACCTAAGCCTTCTAACATATCAATGACAGCGGCATTCATCACAGGTGGTCCACAGATATAAAACTCACAATCCTCAGGGGCAGGATGGTCTTTAAGGTAATTATCGAATAAGACATTGTGAATAAATCCAGTATAACCTGTCCAATTATCAGCTTTTTGTGGATCTGATAAAGCCACATTCCATTCGAAGTTATCATTGGCCGCGGCCAGTTCATCAAAATCTTCGACAAAAAACATTTCACGCATACTTCGTGCACCGTACCAAAAGCTAATTTTTCTATCAGTATGAATGCGTTTTAACTGATCAAATATGTGTGAGCGCATCGGTGCCATACCAGCACCGCCGCCTATGAATATCATTTCATTTTGAGTTTCACGTGCGTAAAACTCACCAAATGGCCCAGAGATAGTCACCTTATCTCCTGGTTGTAAGCCAAAAATATACGATGACATTATGCCTGGCGGAATACTGGCATCACCACCTGGAGGCGGAGAAGCGATTCTTACGTTGAGCATAATCATTCCCTTTTCATCAGGATAATTAGCCATAGAATAAGCTCGCGTCACATTCTCATTAACAACAGATTTGTATTGCCATAAATTGAATCGGTCCCAATCTTCATGAAATTCATCTTCAATTTTAAAATCACTGTATTTCACTTCATGTGGTGGGCATTCAATTTGTATATAACCACCCGCTCTGAAATTAACATCTTCACCTTCAGGTAATCGCAATACCAAGTTTTTAATAAAGGTGGCGACATTTTCATTAGATACTACTTCACATTGCCATTTTTTGACGCCAAAGACTTCTTCAGGGACTTCTATCTTAAGATCATTTTTAACAGCAACTTGACATGACAAACGTTCACCACAAGCAGCTTCACGTTTATTAATATGAGATTCTTCTGTTGGAAGCAAGGTGCCACCACCTTCGAAAATCTTTACCTTACATTGAGCACAGGTACCACCGCCACCGCAGGCAGAGGGCACAAATAAATTAGCAGAGGCTAATGCCTCTAGCAATTTGCCTCCGACAGGAACGGTAATGGTTTTTTCTTCATTAATTGTAATCTGAACATCACCTTCCGCCACTAATCTTGATTTAGCAAACAAGATAACGATCACCAACGAAATCACGATGGCTAAGAAAAAAGTAACACCTAATGATATTTCTAACATAATTTCTTTACCTCAGCTAAAGCTGTATCCCTGAAAAAGCCATGAAGCCCATCGACATCAGGCCAACAGTAATGAAGGTGATACCTAGACCCTGCAATCCTTCGGGTACGTCACTGTATTTAAGTTTCTCTCTGATCCCTGCCAATGCGGTGATAGCAAGCATCCAACCTAAACCACTGCCAACACCATAAGTAACACTCTCAACAAAATTGTAATCTCGCTCTACCATAAATAGTGAACCACCCAAGATGGCACAGTTTACAGTGATTAATGGCAAGAATATGCCTAACGCGCTATGCAATGCGGGAAAAAACTTATCTAAAACCATTTCTAAAATTTGGACCATCGCCGCAATCACGCCAATGTAACTGATCAAGCCTAAAAAGCTCAGATCGACCTCTGGCAAATCTATCCAAGTTAGTGCGCCGTCTTTCAGGAGATACTGATAAATAAGATTATTGGCTGGTAGCGTAATCGATTGAACAACAACAACGGCAGCACCCAATCCGATAGCTGTTTGGATTTTTTTCGATACCGCCAAAAATGTACACATCCCCAAAAAGAATGCTAAGGCTAGATTTTCTACAAATATGGATTTAACCAATAGACTCAGAATCGCTTCCATCAGACACTCTCAGTTTTATGAATAACAAACTCTGGTTTTTCCACCTGAGTGGTTTTCCATGATCGTATTCCCCATATCATAAACCCGATAATGAAGAATGCGCTTGGCGGCAATAACAAGAGACCATTAGGTTCATACCAGCCACCATCATTTACCAATGGCATCACGGTGTAGCCCAGTAAGGTACCCGATCCAAACAACTCCCTGATCACAGCCACCACAATTAACACCACACTATAACCAAGGCCGTTACCTACCCCATCCATGAAACTGGCACCAACAGGATTACTCATAGCAAATGCTTCTGCTCTGCCCATTACAATACAATTGGTGATGATTAGTCCGACAAAGACAGATAGAGTTTTACTCGTCTCATAGGCGTAAGCTTTGAGGATTTGATCTACAACAATCACTAAAGAAGCAATGATGGTCATCTGCACAATAATACGAATACTACTGGGTATGTGATGTCTGATCATACTGATGGAAGCGTTTGACAGAGCTGTCACTGACGTCAACGCTATACACATCACTAATGCAGCTGATACTGTTGTCGTAACCGCCAGGGCAGAGCAAATACCGAGTATCTGGAGTGTAATCGGATTATTGTCAATCAATGGGTCAACTAGGATTTTTTTAGCATCACTCATGAGGCATCCTCCGTTTGTATCTGTCGTCGTATGAAATTACCAAATCCATCATTACCCATCCAAAACTTAAACATATTTGTGACCCCATTGCTTGTCAGCGTAGCGCCAGATAAACCATCGACTTGATAGCTAGCATTAGCATTTCCTGCCAGCACACTGCCTTTTTTAACTTCTATTGCAACCGCGCCTTCTGGAGTAAATATTTTTTTGCCTTTCCATTGAGCTTGCCATTTAGGATTATCAACCTCACCCCCCAATCCCGGGGTTTCTTTGTGATCGTAGAATTTAATTCCATACACTGTATTCAAATCAGCTTCTAAAGTGACATAACCATACAAGGTCGACCATAGACCATAACCATGGACAGGCAATACATATCGCTTAACCTCACCTCTGTCTTTGACCAAATAGACTTTGGCGTAGTTCTCACGGCGATTAATATTGGCAATATCTTGATCGTCGCTGAGGGTGACACTCAAAAGACTGTCTTTTGCAGACTTGCGTTGGTCAAACATTTCAACATCGAAGCTGGTGTTGAATTTACCCGTGTCGAGTTCAACTAATCGTGTCTCTATGCTGGTGAACATTTCTTCAATAGAAAGATTATCCTCCCAGATACCTGCCACCTGAAGAATATTTATCTTTTGGTCTAAAGCCTTATTCGATACCTGCAAAGGACGCAAA
>CAZKDD010000152.1:0-3699 GCA_964551535.1 uncultured Thiotrichales bacterium
ATTGTTTACCTATGCCATGTCCGCAGTATTCTCTCACCACTGAACAATGATTTTTTTCAACAAAGGTCTGGATTTGATGCCCTATATCTCCAAGCGTGACCCCTGGTTTGATCGCTTCAATACCTATTTTCATGGCGGCATAGGTTAAATCCACTAAACGAGAGGCTTTTATGGTTGGTTTGCCGATGTGAAACATTTTGCTGGTATCACCATGAAAGCCATCTTTGATGACCGTAATATCGATATTCACGATGTCATTATTCTTCAATACTCTGTCGCCAGGAATGCCATGACACACTTGATGATTGATAGAGGTGCACACCGAGCGGGGGAAACCACGATAATTAAGTGGTGCCGGAATCGCTGACTGGGTATTCACGATGTAGTCGTGACAAATATCATTAAGTTCTTGAGTAGTGATGCCCGCTTGCACATGGGGTTCTATCATTTGCAGAACCTCAGAGGCTAGGCGCCCTGCAATGCGCATTTTTTCAATTTCTTCTGGTGATTTTATGTGAATAGCCATGGTTATAGGTGCTTAGCGGTAGTTTTGCTGAAGTTAGCAGCAAATTAGCAAGATTTTGATGCTGATATTAGCTGAACAAACACCTTACAGTGCAGTTGGTGTGAATTTTAATGTTAGCAGCCCGTGAAAACCAGTATTTTACCGGATTAAATTGTTGATTGAGTGAGATTATGGTATAAATCCGCCGCGCTAGACGCAAAAACTAAATCACACGTATCTCGACACATTCAACGGGGTGCCTAATTGTTGATTAACCGGTCTGTTCAACATAGTTGATGGCCGCTAATTAACAAGATGGTTGTTGAATGGGGGCTGCGGACGTTTAAAACCCTGACAAAGGAGCAACACTATGACTGACGTTACTATGCGCCAGATGCTAGAAGCGGGTGTCCACTTTGGTCACCAAACTCGTTACTGGAACCCTAAAATGGCCCCCTATATCTTTGGGGAGCGCAATAAAATACATATCATCAATCTCGAGAAGTCTCAGCCTATGTTCGGTGAGGCGCTCAACTATCTGGGTAAGATGGTCGCCAATGGTGGCAAGGTATTATTCGTCGGCACCAAGCGTTCAGCACGCGAAGCCGTCAAGACTAATGCTGAAAGTTGCGGAATGCCCTATGTGAATAACCGCTGGTTAGGTGGCATGCTGACCAATTTCCACACTGTGAAACAATCCATCAAGCGCTTAAAAGAGCTTGAGGAAATGCTCGAAGGCAATGGCGCTGAGCGTCTTGGTAAGCGTGAAGTTTTGCAGATACGCCGTGAGGTCGAGAAACTGAACCGCAGCTTGGGTGGAATTAAAAACATGAATGTTCTGCCTGACGTTTTATTTATCATTGATGTCGGTTACGAAGAGATTGCTGTGAAAGAGGCAGTCAAATTGGGCATACCTGTGGTTGCTGTCGTAGATTCGAATAACTCATTACAGGGAGTTGATTATGTTATCCCAGGTAATGATGACGCTATCCGTGCCATTCAACTCTATACCTCGGTGGTTGCTGAGGAAATCACTCAAGCAAAGGCTAGTTCACAGACTCTCACCGGTGATGAGAATGAGTTCGTCGAAGTGAAAGATGAAGCCGCGGAGAAGAAAAAGGCTAAACCTAAGGCTAAAGCAAAAGCGAAGCCAAAAGCTGCACCTAAAAAGAAAGCAGCCAAAGCTGAAGACGCTGATGCACCCGCTGAAGACGCCGAAGCGACTGTTACGGATGCAGAGGATAAGCCTGCTGAGAGTTCAGAATAGTTTAACTCTTAGTTAGATAGATACGTTTAGACATATAAAGATAGGTGAATTAAGAATGCAAATTACTGCCTCTATGGTTAAAGAACTGCGCGAGAGAACCGGCGCAGGGATGATGGAATGTAAGAAAGCCCTGACCGAATCTGATGGGGATATGGATGCTGCAATTGAATTGATGCGTAAATCAGGTCAAGCAAAAGCGGATAAAAAAGCGTCCAGAGTGGCTGCTGAAGGAACCGTTGTCATGATGATCAGTGATGACAGCAAAAATGGTGTCATCCTTGAAGTCAATTGTGAAACGGATTTTGTTGGCAAAGATGATAATTTCTTGCAGTTTAGTCAAGATGTCGCGACTGTGGCTCTCAGCCAGTCACCCGCAGATGTTGATGCGCTCATGGCTATGACATCAGGCTCAGATACGCTTGAAAATGCTCGCCAAGCATTGGTCAGTAAAATTGGTGAGAATATACAAGTGCGACGTTTTTCATTAGTTAGTTCACAAAACGGAATGTTAGCTAAGTACATGCATGGCAGTCGTATCGGGGTAATGGTGGAAATCGAAAATGGCTCTGATGAGTTAGGCAAAGATATCGCGATGCATATTGCAGCAAGTAAGCCAGCTTGTATTGATGAAAATGATGTCTCGTCTGAGATGCTGCAACAGGAAAAAGATATTTTCGCCGCCCAAGCTGAAGCCAGTGGTAAGCCGCCGGAGATCATTGAAAAAATGGTGCAAGGTCGCATCAAGAAATTCTTGGGTGAGATCACATTGCTTGGTCAGCCATTTGTTAAAGATCCAGATAAATCTGTGCAGAAACTTTTGTCAGAACAATCTGCAAAAGTTTTATCTTTTCACCGATTTGAAGTCGGAGAAGGTATTGAAAAGAAATCTGAAAACTTTGCCGAAGAGGTCATGGCACAAGTCAATCAGACTAACTAAGCAACTTTATCAACGGGGACTCAAAAGTCCCCGTTTTTTTATGTTGTCTAATAGTAAAGGGTGAGATAATAGCGCCCATATACAACACACAAATAGGTTGAACTCATGGCTAATGATCTAAAATATAAACGTATTCTCCTTAAGTTGAGTGGAGAGGCGTTAATGGGACAGTTCGACTATGGTATAGATCCTGCCGTTATTTCACGGGTGGCAAAAGAAATTGTTGAATTGATCGATATGCAGGTGCAAGTCGCAGTTGTCATCGGAGGTGGAAATATTTTTCGTGGCGCAGGGCTCGCTGAAGCCGGTGTAGATCGAGTGACTGGAGATCAAATGGGCATGCTGGCGACAGTGATGAATTGTCTGGCGTTACAAGATGCTATTGAGCGTCAAGGCAAATATTGTCGTGTTCTTTCGGCATTAAAAATAAATCAGGTGTGTGAGGATTATATTCGCCGCCGCGCCATTCGCCATTTAGAAAAAGGCCGAGTAGCGGTTTTTGCTGCAGGTACAGGTAATCCGTATTTTACTACCGATTCTGCAGCCAGTTTGCGTGCTACTGAAATCAACGCAGATTTGATGTTGAAAGCTACTAAAGTGGATGGTGTCTATACTGAAGATCCAATGAAAAATCCGCATGCTACACGTTATGAAAAATTAACCTATGATCAAGTGTTGCGAGACAAATTGAATGTTATGGATGCAACCGCTATCGTGATGTGTAGAGATAATAATATTCCTCTGCGAGTATTTAATATGTTTAATCCGGGCGACTTGAAACGTATTGCTTTAGGCGAAAACGTGGGTACGTCTGTTGTGAGTGAATAATATGATTGAAGAAATAAAAACTGATGCTGACTCACGCATGAGTAAGAGTATCGAGTCACTAAAAACTGAGTTAACAAAAATTCGCACTGGACGAGCCAATGTTAGTTTGTTGGATCATGTGATGGTGGACTATTATGGTTCTGAAGTTCCTATTGCTCAGGC
>CAZKDD010000153.1:0-3697 GCA_964551535.1 uncultured Thiotrichales bacterium
GATTGAAGCGAGAATGTATATCAGTTTCCAGCTGGACATTATGAGGTTCATAATGTCGTGAGAAATATATGCCCTGAGCTTGAGTCTCTTGTATGAGTTTCTCAAGTTCTTCTATGGTATTACCTTGTCTTAAGATCAAAGGCGTTTTGTATAGACGAAGATCAGCAGATAAGGCTTCGAGGCTTTTATGTAGCCACCAACGGCTTGCGGAACCCATGTTCCACTCTCCACCGTGAGAGTTATCATGGATGTACACCAAGACCAGAGGCCGTCCAGTCTTGCAAGCGTTATCTAGGGTGCTGTTGTCAGATATGCGCAGGTCTTGTCTGAACCATACGATGATCGGGCTGTCTGTATTCATCTTCCAAATGTTCGAAATTAATTTCTTTTACAAGTATAGTAGACTCACACTTCTAGGATGTACGCTGTACAGGACGAAAAATAGCCATGTCTAATTGTTGTAATACTCAAGAAACAGGTCAAAGCTCGCGCACTAGGCCTGACTACTTACTTTGGGGTTCTCTTGGTTTAACAGTATTGGCATATAGTCTTTTTTTAATGAATGCTTTCGAACCACAGAGTAAATTAGGGCTAGCAACAGAATCTGTATTCGAGTTGGTCAATATCATCTGGTGGGGTTTGCTTCTTGGGATATTATTATTGGCGGCCTTATCGAGAGTACCTCGTGAGTTTGTGATCTCGTTGCTGGGTACAGGGACAGGTTTCAGGGGGATCATCAGAGCAGTCCTGGGTGGGGTATTGTTAGATCTTTGCAGCCACGGCATTTTAATGGTGGGAGCTAAGCTCTACGAAAGAGGTGCTTCGCTTGGTCAAGTGATGGCATTTTTAATCGCAAGTCCTTGGAATTCTTTTTCCCTAACGATAATCCTTATTGCATTAATGGGTATTTATTGGACAATTTTCTTTATTGTCGCTTCTATGGTCATTGCTTTGATTTCTGGCATTATTTTTGACGCATTGGTGAATCGAGGGGTCTTACCTAAGAATCCTTACGCGACCGATTTGCCGGCAGATTTTCGATTCCTTCCACAAGCGAAACAGCGTTTAGCTGATACTCGGTTTGACCGAGCCATGATTTTATCTATGCTAAAGTCCGGCATTGTAGAGTCGAAAATGGTTGTGCGTTGGCTACTATTCGGTGTGTTATTGGCAACGGCGATTCGCTTACTGCTAGATGTCGATACATTTCAAGAATACTTTGGCCCAACATTATTGGGACTGACTGCAACATTGTTTTTTGCGACTATTATAGAGGTATGCTCAGAAGGTTCAGCGCCCGTGGCGGGCGACTTATTAAATCGAGCCAATGCTCCGGGTAACAGCTTTGCATTTTTAATGGCAGGTGTATCTACAGATTATACAGAAATCATGGTTTTGAGAGATGCCACTAAGTCTTGGAAAATTGCATTGTTCTTGCCGTTGATCACACTGCCTCAGGTTTTATTAATTGCGTATCTGGTCAATACTTTTGCTGTTTAGTCTGAACTGATTCCCAAATTATCTTCTACTCCAATCAGTTGAGGGGTATTGACTTTATCAACACTGATATTTTTATGGTCACGGATGTAATCCGCTACCTGTTCCCACACAGGTGGACCAGAGGATATGTTGTTGACTGTTGCCCAGCCAGCAACTGAATAAGTTTTATGAGGCTCTATAGCGACTCCGTTATCAAGCGTCATATTGCTAATTCTGTGACCTATAGTTTGTCCGGGTTCACAGGTGTAGTTCATACCTCCCAAGCGCACCATATCACCGCCTTGCTGATAATATGGATTAGGATTAAATAAATTATCACACACATCTTCCAGAACTAACTTTAATTGTTCACCAGTCATATCTGTGCGGTAGGTTTCTGGATATGTCATACAGGTTTGATCCAGAACATGCTCCATAGTAACGGGGGAGTCAATCGGAAGACTTATTCCCCACCTAAAACCAGGAGATAAGGATATTTGGCTATCATTTTGCTCGCGTAATGCATCACAAATTAATTGATCAAAAGTGCCATTGAAATTACCACGCCGATATAATGTCGTATGCGTATGACCGAGCTCTTCTTGCAGCCAGCTCAAATAAGGCGAGCGCACTTTTTCAATATAGGCTGCCATTTCAGGATCTTCAGCGATTAAGTTAGCGAAAATCGGGAGTAATCTATACTGATAGCCTCGTATTTTTCCAGATTGAATGTCTAGATCCATTACCCCAAGAAATTTGCCACTCGAGCCTGCATTGGTGACCAAGGTAATTCCGCTGGAATTTTTTACTTCTATAGCTGTTGGTATTGCGTCATGTGTATGTCCTCCAAGGATGACGTCGATATGTTCAACGTTTTTTGCCATTTGTATATCAACATCAGCGCCATTGTGCGACAGCAAAACAATTAAATCTGGTTGCTCTTGATTGCGAATAGTGTCAATGAGTTTTTGTAGTTCATCTTCGTTAATACCAAATGTCCAGTCTGGAATGAATCTTTTTGGATTGGCGATTGGTGTGTATGGAAAAGCTTGACCAATGATGGCTATTTTACTATCTGCAAGATTTTTGATTGTGTATGGTGCAAATACATGACCACTATCTTCATCAAACACTGGTGAGTCATCGAATAGAGCTTCTTCAGTGACAAATACATTCTGTGCGATAAATTCACCATTGAAAGCTTTGATATTCTCTAGTGTTTGTTTGTCTTGATCGGTGAACTCCCAATGGCCTGTCATCACATCTACTCCCAAGAGGTTACAAGCTTCTACCATATCCATTCCTTGGGTTTTGTATGCGGTGCCGGAACCTTGCCAAGTATCCCCACCATCAAGCAACAAGGTTCGTTGCGGGCCTGCTTCTGCCCGGCACTGTTTGACTAAAGTGGCTAAATGAGCAAATCCTCCAACTTTGCCATATTTTTTAATTGCACTCTCATAACCAACCGGTGTGAGCGCATACGCTAGTTGTGGATGGTTGATTGCAAAGTGCTCAAGCATCGCCTTAGATACGATATGTGGCGGTCGATTGAACGCATCTCCAATCCCAAGGTTCATGCTGGGTTCACGATAATAAATAGGTTGTAATTGAGCATGGCAATCAGTGAAATGTAATAAGCGCGTATTGCCAAATAATTTGAAGTCGTACAATGACTTATTTTTGTAGCCTGCAGCGAGTGGTATGTGACCACACATAGCTGCACCACTCAGTAATTGTATGAATTCTCTGCGATTGAGCGTCATAACTGTAATGATCCCTACAAAACAACCTAAATTTATACTTTTTAGTTAAAGTTGGCGACATAGTTTCGAGCGCGAGGCTGAAATAGCGAACAAATAAACTGTGAATAATCGCATAAGCGCATTAAATACTACTAATTTTATTTCAGCAAATAGATGCGTTTATTAAGTTCTCAGGATAGAATGGCTGTTATAACTGAGACGTAGATGCATGCATCCTGATCTGTCTCATGATGAATAAGTCCAATAACCGCATAATGGTGATCTGTGTCGGTTCCTTTGCAACGATAGATTGTGAACCCCGCCAGGCCCGGAAGGGAGCAACGGTAACAGTTGATTCGGGTGCTGAGATTTTACTGGCATGGATTGCCGCCAATATGCAATATCAACTGAATATCAACTCTATATGTCACATCAGGTTTTAGCGAGGAAATGGCGACCACAAACGTTCGCTGATA
>CAZKDD010000154.1:0-3695 GCA_964551535.1 uncultured Thiotrichales bacterium
GTAAGACTGCACAAACCACACTGATTTTTTGTGCGCCATAAATAAATTGAACAGTGCCATCAGGGGAAACCATTGGCTTGATACTCTTTGATGCACCAGACTTTAAGCGTTCAACAGCTTTGATTGCATCGCGCTCATGCTTAGTGAGAACAGTATCTTTCCCAGTGAAATACATATTTTTATACTGGTCAGCTAAGAGGGTCATCGGATATCCGAAAACACAAACCACCATCATTTTCAAAATTAACTTTTTCATATTATTCACCCCTATAGCAGCTTCGACCATGAAAAATCTTGTATATAGATACCGAGTGGATTCATTCTCATTTCCTCTTCAATATCCTCTTCTGTTGCACCTAAACCCATTTCCGCCGTGTAGACAGTCACCAGCGCGCGCATGTTCACAGGGTCCGTTATTAACGCACCCGAGCGGTCTCTCATAAACTCAGTCCAATCCACCTGCCAAGTATCAACTGATTGCGGCAGGATGGACTTAATTTCAACATTAACCATTTGCTTTTCTGCTTGCTTAAACTTGTTAGACTCCGGTGTACCATTAAACCAATAACTCATTTTATTAGTGGCGGGGTCGCTGGGAGATAAATGGGAGTAGACGCGCAAAATGGCTGCCCTTTGCAGCGTGATATCTGGTGTTACCAATCTAGAATCGCTAATGAAGTTGGCAACGGTAGATTTCACAATTCTAGAGTCAACATTAGGCATGGTCGTGACAGGCCCAGCGGTTACCGTATTACCTAGTGCATCAACTTCAACGATATAAGGAATATATTTTGATTGGCTCCCAATATAAATAATTCCAACTACTGCCAGCAAAGCAATCACCATTGATACAATAGCAATCGTTTGCCATACATTTTTTACTGAGTTAATAGCATCTACATTGCTATTCCAAGCATTCCTTGCTGCTACATAGGGGTTCTCAAAATTTCTCTCGTTTTTATCAGAGGCATCATCAATCGGCTGATCATTGGATGCCTTGTTGCCTTTCAATAGAGTCAGGTTCATGCGCTTACCCCCGGTTTATGCTCTAAATATTTATGATCAATACTAACTCCTCTAAAATCTAGCCATTTACTGATCCATTCACTTCCATGTTTCTGTTCTAGATTTTTGATCATCGCGATTGAATCTTTGTCTGTGGTTCCAGCAATCGCCATAGCCAGCGGCCCAAGAGCTAATTCAAATAATCGCCGACCTTGTTCCGATACTGAGTAATACTGTCGCTTAGGGATTGCATCGGCGATAATACTTATCTGTTTCTCATTCAGACCCGCTCTGCGATAGATGGATGACATTTCCTCTTCTCTCGCATTTGGGTTGGGTAAGAATATTTTTGTCGCAGTGGATTCAATAATCACATCAAAGATCCCTGAACTAATCGCATCTTTGGGGCTGTGGGTCGCCATGATAATTGCGCAGTTTTTCTTGGCGTAAGACTTCAACCAGTCTCTGATTTTCTCCCTAAAGACGGGATGGCCCAGCATCAACCAGGCTTCATCTAAAATAATGATTGCCGGTTGGCCTTCAAGTCTCGATTCAATTCTTCTGAAGAGGTAAAGCAAAACAGGCAATGCATACTTCTCACCTAAATTGAGTAGGTGCTCTATTTCAAATGTGGTGAAGTCTGAAAGCGACAGGCTATCTTCCTCCGCATCGAGTAGATGACCAAGCAATCCGTCTACCGTGTATTGTTTCAGTGCCGAACGAATTTCTTCATCCTGAATGGTCAAAGTGAACTCTGAAAGCGTTCTACCCCCACTTTGATGCATGCTCATGATTGCATGCCCGATCTCATTACGTTGCTCTGGCGTTGTACTCAGACCATTCAAACCGAGCACAGTATCAATCCACTCCATAGCCCACGCACGATCCGCTTTTGTACTCAAATATTGTAAGGGACAAAATGAAACAGAGTGGTGATCATCAGCGATTGAGTAATGTGTGCCACCAACAGCCTTAGTAACTGGGTAAAGCGTTTCTGCTTTATCGAAACAGAATATGCTGGTGTTAGGGTATCTCAGGAACTGTAACGCCAGGACAGCAAGAAGCGTTGTTTTACCAGCCCTAGTCGGGCCACATATCAACGTCGATCCTAAATCTCGCACATGCAAATTCAAAATGAATGGGGTCGAACCATTCGTAACGGTATACATGAGTGGTGGTGAGTTCGGTGGGTAATATGGGCAAGGGGACTTGTTTTCACCAGCCCAGATTGTGTTGCTTGGAATCATGTCTGCTAGATTAAGCGTGTTGATCAACGGGCGGCGAACATTCTCCACGCCATGACCTGGAAGACTACCTAGATAAGCCTCAATGGTATTGATGGTCTCAATTCTTGCTGCAAACCCAAGTCCATTAATCGCTTTCTCTACATATCTTGCAGACTGTTCCAATGAGGCTCGATCCTCACTCATCAGTACCACAACACTCGTGTAGTAACCCATGGAAACAAGACCGCTATTGATTTCACCGATAGCGGTCTCAGCATCTGCAACCATATTCATTGCATCTTGATCTACATGACCAACATTGGTGTTAAATACTTGATCGAAGAAACCTCGAATTTTTTGCCGCCATTTTTTTCGATACTTCTCCAAGTGCTTAACGGCCTCATGATCATCCATAAAGATAAATCTTGAAGACCACCGATATTCAATAGGTAGTTCAGATAAAACAGACAGCACACCGGGTGAACACTCAAATGGAAAGCCCTCGATGGCGACTACCTGAATAAAGTTTTTTCCTATCTTTGGAATGACTCCACCGTAAAACTCTTGTGAGCCTAGTATGATATCGAGGTATATGGGATTGCTCGGCAGCATCACGGGGTGATTCTTTCCACTAATACAGAATTGAAGCCACGCCAAAAAGTCATCATGAGTCACAGAAGATCCATCTTCCTGCTTCACCGGATGCCCAGCTAATCTACTGACTGAAATAGCAGATGACAATTTATTCTCAAGGTTTGATATCTCTTTTTTGAATCGAGAAAGCAGATTTAAGGTTTGTTGTTTTGTGTCTGCACTGCTCGGATCTCGGTTGTCGTCATCAAACATCATCTCAATGAACTTTCGCTGAGCGATGAGTGGCGGGAACCATGTAAAAGTGATAATGAAATAGCTTTCATACATGGTTCCGAGATTTTCGAAGAACTTCCTTCGCTCATCATCAATGGCTTTACTGATTGGATCAGGAAAGTATGATTCAGATCGATTTGAATAGGTGGGGGCTGCACGTCTCACAGAATCAACATGAATCATCCACCCATTGCCCAATGATGAAAGCGCCTGATTGATCCTCGCTGAGATATGCGCCCTTTCATTATCAGTGCTGCTTGAAATATCAGTGCCTTTGTACAGCCACGCAGCCATTAACGATCCGTTTTTACAAGCTATGATCCCATCATCCACAACAGCCGAATAATTCAATAGATCCGAAAAACCAGGGCTCATCTCCTTGTACTGGTTTAGGTTCTTCTTCGGATTAACCACATATACTTGATAACAGAGCGTAAGCAGCGCAGCTAATGCAACAAGAAAAATGAGCGACATCAGAATTTCGATTAACATTTATATTGCCTTCCTTGCGTAGAATTATTCTCTCGGTACGGTGTGCTTCGAGGGGAGTAATACGCTCTATATTTCCTATGTCTCAAATACACATGGCGTAATTTA
>CAZKDD010000155.1:0-3663 GCA_964551535.1 uncultured Thiotrichales bacterium
TGACACATATACCAAAAACAAAGCCTATAGGAAAAATAATTTCTTGGATGATCGTGTTGTTAGTGCTTTCAGGATTTGCATTAGGTTTCAGTCAAAGCTCTACTCTGGGTTGGAACTTGGTGTTTGACTGGATATTAATAAATGGTGGTTTATCAGCACTGGGTGCTGCATTAGCAGGGGGACATATATTGACAGTGTTGACAGCATTTGTTGCTGCGCCCTTAACGTCATTAAATCCAACTATTGGAGCGGGAATGGTGACGGCCGCGATGGAATTATATCTGCGCAAGCCAACAGTAAAAGATTTTGAGAGTGTTCGTAAGGACACGACTAGCCTGTCTGGATGGAGAAAAAATCGTGTTGCTCGTCTGTTATTAATATTTTTATTAAGTACGCTTGGATCGGTTGCGGGTACGTATATTGCCGGTTTTCAAATATTTGAAGCCCTGAGTCAAACATAGAATTTCACTGAAAGAAGAATAATGATTGAGCTGACACTGCAGACAATTTTGTCTTTTATGTTATTGGGTGCTGTGGTCGGTTTTATGGCAGGTCTATTAGGTATTGGTGGCGGTGGCATCATGGTGCCAGTGCTCACCTCATTATTTTTAGCACGCAATGTTCCATTAGCAGATGTGATGCATATTGCTTTAGGTACTTCTATGGCATCAATCATTGTCACCTCGGGGGCAAGTATGATTGCGCATCATCAACATCAAGGGGTGATATGGGAGCTGGTAAAAAAAATTACTCCAGGGGTGGTATTGGGAACAATTTTTGCTACTTATTGGGTGAGTATTTTGCCGGCGAAGATCCTCGCGATATTTTTTAGTGTTTTTATGGCCTATGTGTCAGTACAAATGTTTTTAAACTTTCAACCCAAACCAGAGCGTAAGTTGCCGGGCACTCTGTCAATAGGTTTTGTGGGAGGGGGTATCGGTGTTATTTCTGCACTCGTAGCCATCGGTGGTGGCACTTTAACTGTGCCATATTTAACTTGGCATAACATCAATCTTAAACGAGCGATTGGCACCTCTGCTGCAGTCGGCTTTCCTATCGCCATCGCAGGCACTATTGGATATATGATCAACGGATGGAGCAATCAATTGAATACTGAGTATCTCTATGGCTATGTCTATTTGCCAGCAGTGTTATTAATTTCAATGGTGAGTTATACCACAGCGCCAATGGGAGCGAAGATGGCTCATCAGTTACCCATCCCAGTTTTGAAAAAAATATTTGCTTGCTTTTTAATCTTTTTGAGTATCAAGATGCTGTTGTCAATTATTTGATTTGTTATTTCCACTTAATTGCTTTGCTAACCATTTATTTTTTTCAGTGAGTGTAAGCAGAGTGGTTAATTACCACGGTTTGTTGTTTTTCATCCCATAATTCACTGAGGTCAGCTGATATATGTGCGGCCTCAATCAGCAAAATATCATTATTTATATCGTCATCTGTGGTTTCTATAGCCAGTTCAGGTTGAAGAGCTAAATTTTCATCATCCGCATTTCCTTCATTATTGATGCCAATAATCTTTTCAAGAGATTTGCGTTTTTCGTCGCGTTCGCTAAAGGCTTGTTCACGCTCGTTTTGATTGAGTGTGATAGACACTTGATTTTGTAGGTCATTATTCATTGCATAGATATCTAATAATGCCTGATATTTGGTATTGTCTTGAGTCCTGTTGTTGTGCCAAAAAGTCAAATTATCAATAATCTGTTGTGGAATGGTGTGTGGTGATTTAATCACAGGGGAGATTTGTGTCCATGGCAAAGCATTTTCAAGTCCACGCTCACCGTATTTATCACGATCATATGAAGCCTCAAATAATATGTCAGGAATGACTCCACGATGCTGTGTGCTGTCTCCATTGACTCGGAAATATTGCGCAATGGTAGCTTTCAATTGTCCGAGTTTATTTTCATTTCTCTGCCGACTGAAACGATTCAGATCGATGATTTGTTGTACCGAGCCTTTACCAAAAGTGGTCTCGCCCACAACTACCGCACGTCCGTAATCTTGGAGTGCGCTGCTGACAATTTCAGAGGCGGATGCGCTATAGCGATCTACCAAGACGATCATAGGGCCTTGGTAACTCATGCCTGCATCTTTATCTCGGTGTATGTCGATATGGCCACTGGAGTCTCTCACTTGGACAATTGGTCCTTTATCAATAAACAACCCAGCCAGCTGAGTAGCTTCGATAAGAGAACCGCCTCCATTTGATCTTAAATCCAGTACTAGCGAGTCGATATCATCAGCGATTAATTGGCTGAGTAATTTCTCCACATCGCGTGTTGTGCTGCGATAATTTTTGTCACCGTTTTGATAGGCATTAAAGTCCATATAGAAAGTAGGCACTGTTATAACACCCACTTTAACCGTATCGTCATTAATTTTGATGATATGTTTTTGTGCGGCTTGTTCATCTAACTTGATTTTATTGCGTACGATGCTGATATCCTCTGGTGTTGCATCAGTACCTTTGCTGCCAGGAATAATTCTGAGTTTGACGATGCTGTCTTTGGGGCCACGAATTAAAGCGACGACTTCATCTAATCTCCAGCCGATAACGTCTGTGTATTGTTCTTCGTCTTGTTGAGCAATTCCTATGATTTTGTCTTTAGCATGTAATTTGTTGCCAAGATCAGCCGGTCCACCTGGGATAATCTTTTCTACCACTGTGTAGTCGTCATCTTGCTTTAACATGGCGCCAATTCCTTCTAATGACAAACTCATGCGAATTTCAAAGTTATCGTAGGTGCGAGGTGATAAATAACTGGTATGAGGATCTACGGTAGAAGCAAAGGCATTAATATAGATTTGAAACACATCATTACTATTTAGCTTGTGAGTGCGCTTGAGTAAATTGTTGTAGCGCTTTGTGAGTATCTCTTTAATTTCATCGTTACTTTTATCAGTTAAGCGCAAAGCTAACATATCGTTTTTAACACGTTTGCGCCAAAGTTCATTTTGTTCTTTCAGGTTGAGTAAAAATTCTGTGTCATCATTGCGGATGTCGTAACTTTCCTTTTTAGAGAAGTCAAAGTCCTGTTGTAGTTGCTCCAGAGCAAATTGAATGCGTTCTTCTACTCGCATTTGATAGACTGAAAAAATATCAAAAGCAGGGCTGAGATCACTCATCTTTAATGCATCGTCTAAATTGAGAATATAGCGACTAAATTTGTCTATGTCTGAACTTAAAAAGTAGCTCTTGGTAGGGTCCAGTGACTTGATATATTGCTCAAACATTGAGGCAGAGAGTTGGTCATCAATTTTAAAACGTCGATAATGATAGCGGCTCAGAAAGTCCGCTATGATATTTGCGGATCTCATATGCTCCACTGATGGAGACATTTTATTGTCTTGGGGGGGGGATTTTTGCTGTGCGAAACTATGCAGCGATAATAGACAAAGACAAATGTCTAGCCAGATTGTATGAGTTTTATTTTGCACAGTATAAATATGGTTGAGTTTGTTGGTGCTATTGGGTTATTGGTCGCTTTCGCCTATCATCTTGCGTTAATTGATGGGGAGTGACAACTGTTGTGTGTACTATGACTAATATTGTATAGAACATTAGCAATTTTTGTCAGGCATGAGTGTGTTGGTTAGTGAGCAGATGGTTGTCAATAAGTTATATCTGCATATTTATAAGAA
>CAZKDD010000156.1:0-3645 GCA_964551535.1 uncultured Thiotrichales bacterium
CGAGGTAATCACGATGGCTGAAGAGGAAAAGCCAGAAGGCACCGGCGAAGAAGGTGAGGGCAATAAGAAGGGCGGATTAATGAAGATTTTGGTCTTCGTTTTTGGTGCGCTTTTGCTGATCGTTATTAGTGTTGGTGCAACTTTGTATCTCACAGGTTTCTTTGACGTGAAAAAGGAAGAAGCATCAACAGAGGTGATCGAAAATCTTGAAAAAACGATGGTTGATGCTGACGGCAAGCCGATTGAGGATAAGGGCCCTGAGAAAAAGCCAAAAGAAACGCCTGATGCGCAAAAGTTTGATCAGTCCTATCAAGACTTTAAAGCTAAATTTACCGTCAATGTACCTAACAGCAAGAAGTATGTTCAATTCTCTTTGTCAGTGATGACCTATTACGATGAGAGAGTGTTGGGAAATGTTGATAAGCATGAAACGGCGCTTCGGTCTGCGGTAATTGGAATGGTTGCGCTTGAGCCAGCTGAAACTTATCAGTCGCAAGAAGGTATGGATAAACTCAAAGTACGAATCAAGGATGCTTTAAATCGAGTATTGATGAAATATGAAGATTTTGGTGGCATTGAAGAAGTGTATTTTACCGAGTTTGTTTTGCAGTAATTATGAGTCCGTCATCTCAATTACTTTCGCAGGAAGAAATTGATGCATTGGTGACTAATGCAGATGCGGATTCGTCTGGCTTTAGCTCCCCTGGGATCTATAGAACCAACCCTAATGCGGCTATTTATGATTTAGCCAGTGAAGATAGTGGTTTGGTAGCTCACCTTGGTGCACTGGAGATGATTAGCGATCGATTCTCCCGATTATTTCGAGTTACCTTGGCGGGAATGCTGCAGTATCAACCTAAGATTAAAATTGCAGAGCTCCGAGTAGAGTCTTTTTCAGATTATCGGAAGCAGTTAAAAGTCCCTATTTCACTAAACATTATTAAATTAGATGGACTGAGAGGTAACGCGCTTTTCGTTATTGAACCGCAGATAATTTTTAATTCATTGGATCGTTTTTTTGGCGGTGGTGGTAAGTCGCGCACTACAGTAGAGGGAATGCGTGAATTCACGCCGACAGAAAGTCGTGTGATTCAAATGATAGTACAAGGCATTTTTTCAGATATGAAAAAGTCTTGGGAGCCTGTCTATAAGTTGAATTTTGAACATGTTACTAGTGAAATTAATCCGCAATTTGCACAGATTGTTGATGATACAGATTTAGTGATTGTCTCGGAATTTACCATTGAGATGGCTAACGACATCACTGGTTCAATACAAGTGGTCTATCCATTCGGTGCGATGAAGCCGATTCGTCATTTACTTAAAAACCAGGTTCAAGCTGATTATGCTGATGAGCGTGATCGTATATGGAAGCATCAGTTAAAAGATTGCGTTAAAGATGTAGAGCTAGATCTGAAAAGCGATCTAGCTTATCCGCGGATCTCTTTGTTGGATTTAATGAATCTGAAAGTTGGTGACATTATTCCAATTAAGATGCCGGATACTGTGATTGTTCAAGTTGAAGGTGTGCCGACCTATGAGGGTATTTACGGCACAGTTAATGGCCATGCAGCAATTCGTCTGCTTGGTCTAAAGAAAGAAGAGGGTTAGTCATGAGTGATGAGCAGCAAGACGTTGCGGAAAAGGCACCAAACGAAGAGGTCCAAACTCTTGCAACGTTAGAAGACGAGATGGATCTGGATGTGCTACAGAACATTCCAGTTACCTTATCAGTAGAAGTCGGTCGAACCGGTATGCAAATTCGTGATTTGCTCAAGCTCAGTGAAGGTAGTGTGATTGAGCTTGATCGAGTAGCGGGTGAGTCAATTGATATTTTGGTCAACAATACCGTTATCGCCCGAGGCGAGGTAGTTGTAGTTAATGAGCGTTACGGTGTTAGATTGACACAGGTGCTTGATGCGGCTGATCGTTTGCGTAAGATTTAACAAGAGCTTCCAGCGATGAATGGTGAACTTTCCCTGGTGCAACCTTTGTTAGGACTCATTTTTGTGTTTCTGGCGATGTTTGGTGCGTTTTGGATTGTCCGTAAATTGCAAGATAAGAAAAATATTTTTGGCGGAAAAGCTATTCACATTATTGAGGCGGCATCAGTTGGTACTCGAGAGCGCGTTGTCATTGCTTCTGTGGAAGGTAAGCGTTTAGTTTTAGGTATAACTGCTCATTCGATTAATTTATTGACGGAACTAGAACGAACTGAAGAAGAAGGTGATTCTGTTATACATGAGTCAAATAAAGACTCATTCAAAACTCAGTTAACACAATCACTTAGCTCGGTGTTATCTCAGCGAGGAAAGCAATAATGCCAGCTACAAGTTTAAAATTATTAGTGGCTTTGCTTTTTGCGGTTTTATCTGGCCAATTATTTGCAAATGAAGCATTAATGCCTGGTCTGGTTGTGCAAAATCAGCCTAACGGTGATCAAACATATAGCCTGACGCTTCAGATTTTAGCTTTGATGACTGTGCTGACCTTGTTGCCAGCATTGCTTCTTACAACAACAGCTTTCGCACGGATTATTATTGTTCTGTCTATTCTACGTCAGGCTTTGGGCACAATGCAGACACCGCCAAATCAGGTACTAATTGGTTTGGCTTTGTTTTTGACTTTTTTCGTTATGGCGCCAGTATTTGAACGTGTTAATGATGAAGCATTACAGCCATATCTAGGCGGAACATTAGAAGCTGAGTCTGCATTGGAAAAAGCGATTGTGCCTATGCGCGAATTCATGTTGATACAAACACGTGAAACGGATGTTGCATTATTTGCAAATTTAGCTGGTCAAGATGTAATTGAAAGTAGAGATGCAATTCCTTTACGTATTCTGATTCCTGCTTTTGTGACTAGCGAGTTAAAAACGGCTTTTCAAATAGGCTTTATGATTTTTATACCATTTGTTGTCATCGATTTAGTTGTTGCCAGTGTGTTGATGTCAATGGGTATGATGATGTTGTCACCGATGATGATTTCATTACCGTTCAAACTAATGCTATTTGTATTAATTGATGGGTGGCAGTTGACATTGGGCACCTTGGCTGGAAGTTTCTTTCCGGCTACTTAGGGGGAATATCGATGACGCATAGTGAAGTACTCGATATCGGCCGTGAAGCGCTTTGGATGGTGGCCCTTATTTCTGCACCTTTATTGCTCTCTGCGCTTGGTGTTGGTTTGTTGATCGGTATCATTCAAGCAGCTACATCAATCAATGAAATGACCTTGAGCTTCATTCCTAAGCTGATCGCACTTGTGGTTGTTATCTATATATTTGGCAGTTGGCAGCTTTCAGTTCTTACGGATTTTGCTATGCGTCAGTTTGAACGAATACCGTTATTAATGGGTGGTTAGTGATGTTTGTCGTGATGGATGACATTCTGGCCTTCTTTTATAGCTTTATGTGGCCATTTACGCGAATTAGTGCAGCGTTATTAGTCGCGCCAGTTTTCTCTGCTCGTTCTGTTTCTGTTCGATTGCGTATTGCATTAGCGGCAGCGCTTACCTTTGTTGTTTATCCGCTTTATGAATGGCCAGTTATTGATGTGTTGACGAGCTCTGGCCTTGTTCTCTTTTTGCAACAGGTGGCTTTAGGTATTTTAATGGGTTTTATTCTGCCGGTTGCTTTTGCAGCGA
>CAZKDD010000157.1:0-3640 GCA_964551535.1 uncultured Thiotrichales bacterium
ATATAATCCTGACATTGTTGCAACTGCGTTTCTGTCAAATTTAAACCCAGTTGTTCAACGCCCTCGACGAGAGCTGTGTGCACCGCCATCGATTAAGCCTGCTTGCGAGAAGATGGATTTTGGCTTTGAGATTTTTTTTCCCGAGTCTTGTTTTCTTGAGAATCTCCTGCACGACCTTTTAAATGCACTAATAATAATGACACCGCCGCCGGTGTCATACCAGATATGCGCGACGCTTGACTCACGGTAGTCGGGCGTATGGACGTTAATTTCTGTAGCACCTCGTTGGACAGGCCTTTCACCAAGGAATAATCAAAACACTCCGGTATCACCGTTTCTTGTAAACGTTTAGCCTTAGCAATTTCATCCGATTGTCTTTGCATGTATCCGGCATACTTGGCTTGAATATTCAGTTGTTCGACGACTTCTTGATCATCAATATAAGGGCCAAAACGTTCCAACTCAGCAAATGACTGATAACTGGTTTCTGGTCGTCGCATTAAACTGGTCATGCTGTATTCACGCTCTAGTACATTGCCAAACAAACGCTGCGCCTGTTCTGCGGTCACATCACGTGTTTGCACAAAGGTCTTATCTAAACGCGCTTGCTCTTTCTCTAAAGTGTCTTTTTTCCAACAAAAACGTTGCCAACGCTCGCCGCTGATTATGCCCATCTCCTGCGCCAAGGGTGTCAGACGCAAATCGGCATTGTCTTCACGCAATACCAAGCGATACTCAGCACGACTGGTAAACATACGATACGGTTCGTTGGTGCCGCGTGTGACTAAGTCATCAATCATCACACCGATATAGGCTTGATCACGAAGCAAACTGATGGGCGCTTGATCGCGTGCTGCAAAGGCAGCATTCAAACCTGCCATCAATCCCTGTGCGCCTGCTTCCTCATATCCAGTGGTGCCATTGATTTGACCAGCAAAAAATAATCCACAAATGGCTTTAGTTTCAAGACTGTTGTTCAAACCCATCGGATTAAAATAATCATATTCAATCGCATAGCCGGGGCGGGTGATGTGACAGTTTTCTAAACCGGCAATACTATGCACCATGTCTAACTGTGCTTCATAAGGCAGGCTAGTAGAAATCCCGTTTGGATACACTTCATGAGTCCCCAATCCTTCTGGCTCAATAAACACTTGATGGCGATCACGATCGGCAAAGCGTGTCACCTTGTCTTCAATTGACGGACAATAACGTGGCCCCACGCCTTGAATAGCCCCGCTATACATGGGTGACTGATGTAATGCATCACGAATCACATCGTGAGTGCGTTCATTGGTATAAGTAATATGACAATCCACTTGCTGTGGATGCTGGCTCACATGACCCATGAACGACAACACCGGTAAGGGTTGATCGCCGGGTTGCGCTTCCATCTTGGTATAATCGATAGTCTTGCCATCTATACGTGGCGGGGTGCCAGTTTTTAAACGATCCACTTGTAAATCTAATTCACGCAAACGATCGGCCAAACGAATAGACGCAGCATCTCCGGCACGACCGGCGGTATAAGTTTGTGGCCCAACATGAATCTTTCCTCCTAAGAAAGTCCCCACCGTTAACACCACTGCGCGCGCCTTAAAATGTAATCCCATACGGGTGACCACACCGGCGACGCGATCACCAGTCATTAATAGGTCATCTACCTCTTGCTGGAAGATAACAAGGTTTTCCTGATTCTCCACCGCAAGACGAATCGCCTGACGATACAAGGCGCGATCGGTTTGCGCGCGCGTAGCTCGCACCGCAGGCCCTTTGCGCCGATTCAAAATTCTAAACTGGATGCCGGCCAAATCGGCCGCCTGTGCCATCACGCCGCCCATGGCATCAATCTCGCGCACAAGATGACTTTTACCAATGCCGCCGATAGCAGGATTGCAACTCATCTGACCAATGGTTTCGATGTTCTGCGTCAACAACAGCGTGCGCGCGCCCTTGCGTGCAGACGCGAGTGCAGCTTCTGTGCCGGCATGACCGCCGCCGACAATAATGACATCAAAATCGTTTTGCATGGTTACAGTTTTAGTTTCTATTCATTTCTAGAATTCATTGGACGGGAACAAATACTCATCCAGATCTGAATGATAACGCAAAGTCTCATGTATCTCACAACAAACCGTGTCAAATAACCCATAAATAAATAACTTATCTCACAGATTAAAGGCTAATGAATACCTTTAGTGAAAAATGTTTACAACGGGAAAAATAAACCTCAATTTTTCGACCTATTACTTAAATTTTAATGACATTTTGCTTTACAAGCTTGCTAGATAATACATCTGCTATGACTTGAACATATGTAAATGAAGGAAAGAGTATGGAACATTCACATAATAGTCATGATAGATCGGCTACCTACAGTAAAAACAGTTTAACTGTTGTTGGCGCGGTCTCGATGGGAACCGGAGTCATGATTGGTGCTGGAATTTTGGCATTAACCGGACAAATTGCTGAACTTGCTGGATCGTTGTTTCCCTTAGTTTTTCTGGCCGCTGCCATAGTAACTGCTTTTAGTGCGTATTCTTATATCAAGATGTCTAATGCTTATCCTTCTGCTGGAGGTATCGGCATGTTTTTGGAAAAAGCCTATGGCCGAGGTACGATGACTGCAGCCTGTGCGTTGTTGATGTACTTCTCGATGGTGATCAATGAAAGCTTAGTAGCACGAACATTTGGGACCTATGCAATACAGCTGTTTGATGTTGATCAAAGTAGTTGGATCGTGCCTATATTAGGTGTGGCACTTCTTATATTTGCCTTTCTAATCAATATTTCCGGCAACCGTATGATTGGCTTATTCTCGTTATTTATGGCCTTTTTAAAAATTGGCGGTATTCTTATTTTTGCTGCTGGAGGTCTTTGGTTAGCCGATTTTTCTTTCATTGAAATAACCCCACAGGCAGTTGAAAACACTTCGACTGTTGGTTTCTTGGCAGCCATGGCTTTAGCCATTCTCGCTTATAAAGGATTCACCACCATCACTAATAGTGGATCGGAAATTATTGATCCACATAAAAATGTAAGTCGTGCCATCATTATATCAATTGTGATTTGCGTGGTGATTTACTTCACCGTTGCAATGGCCGTGGCGGGAAATTTAAGTATTGTTGAAATTATCGCCGCCAAAGACTATGCACTAGCACAAGCTGCACGCCCGGCTTTTGGTGATTACGGATTGTGGTTTACCGTGATGCTTGCCATTGTCGCTACTGTTTCTGGTGTAATTGCCAGTGTTTTTGCCGTATCCCGTATGTTGGCAATGATTACCGATATGAAGCTGGTACCACACAGCCATTTTGGCATGCCTGGTGACGTTCAAAAGCACACCTTAGTTTACACAGTTACATTAGCCATTTTCCTAACCATATTCTTTGACTTAAGTCGTATCGCTTCACTGGGAGCGATATTTTATATCACCATGGATATTGCTGTGCACTGGGGCGTATTTCGATATTTGCGTCATAAGATTAATGCCAGTGCTGTCATACTAATTTCGGCAATTATCTTTGATGTTATTATTTTAGGAGCATTTCTGGTAGTGAAAATGCAAACCGATATAACCGTGATTTATGCCGCTGTTATAGGTATGGCGCTTATATTTATTAGTGAACATATTTTTCTT
>CAZKDD010000158.1:0-3636 GCA_964551535.1 uncultured Thiotrichales bacterium
TCAGATCTTCACAACTGATCACAGATGTATTTTCAGGTAAATGCAAGGGATTTGGATTTATCGAAATGGAGGGGCATGAGGCTCGCGCTGCCATTGCAGGACTTAATGGTCGAGATTTCAATGGACAACCATTGAAGGTGAATTTTGAAGCGCCCAAGTCAGGACGCAGAAGATAAAAATTTTAATAGGAGTAAGCGCAGTGATTGCGCTTACTCCTAAAAACTTACTTAATCCAATTAGACATATTATCAGTCGTTTTCTCTGAACCATCCTCATAACCCGCTGAGTAGGCATCAGTCACACGTTGTTCTTCACGCTCAGGATGTCCTAAATAACCTCCTTGCCAACCAAGTACGTACTCTGGATCTACGCCTTTTGATTCCATCTCTGTAATAGTGTCGCGATATGCTTGATCCATTTTTTATTCTCCTATTTATCTATATATGATTTTTCTATCTATAATTTTCACACAAACAATTATTATTAAATCACTGTTATTTAATAATTACCGTTTATGAATTTTTAAAACACTGCGCTGCCCGCCCTGAAGCAATAGCTTGAGAGGCCAACTGCGCTCCTTGTGAGAGTGATTCAGCCCGACCAAGGTGCTTCAATACGATGGCAGCAGAGTATAGTAAACAATCCTTGGCTGCACCCTCTTTCCCATCTAAAGCCGCAAGTCCTGCCTCAGCGGATGCCTGTGACAGCGCTTCGACATCAACGATAGACTCATCATTCTTATCCGTACTAATGCAGTCTGATGGCACTGGTTCACAACGTTGGGATCGCTCTATAGCACAGTCTTCAGGCGAGACATTCACTTCTTGTAGCTGCCCATCTAAGCCTTGATAATCATAGTATTTTGCAGGCTTATTGAGTGCGGGGGTAATTCCTCCCTCGACACCTCGAATAATCGCCGCCGAATCGAATCCAGCTAATTTAGCCAGTTTCTCATAAACCGGTGGATAAGGCTTATGCACGTAACCAGTCACTAGATGGGTAGAAAGTCTGCCACATATAGGTTTAGCTAGCACTTCAACCGTGGTCAGCACCGGACGTTTGATCATCCTTTTTCTCAATCCCACCAAGTCATGTAAGGGTTTACAAAAACTTGCTTGATCCACATAAGACCATCCAATATCAGGCTGAGATATTCTATCTGCGGCTTGCTGAGGACTTAAATCCACATCGATACCTGCCGCTCTGAGGACCTTACGTTGAGTCACTCCAAATTTTGGCCCTACTTCCTCTAGACCGTGACTTACAGCAGGCACGCCGCAAGCAGCAAGTAAAGCGGGCAAGAACGCAGTGACTGGCGCCCCTCGCATGTATCCATCATAGGGTTCGGCAATGTCGACTAAGCTATCGACATCTGCGACCACACGTTCAGTGGCATCGAGCACAGCTTGCAAACTACCACCATTTTCTTCTTCCGTCTCACGCTTCATGCGCAGCGCAATCAAGTAGATACCTGCTTGCACGGGATCTGTCACATCATCGAGGATGTGTTGCATCAATCGTCGCGCTTCATCAAAAGATAAATCTTTACTGTATTCAGGGCCTGTGGCCACGCGACCGATGGCGTCGCGGACAAAAGCGTCAATTTCTTGCTGTGTATAGGGTGATTGCATCAAAGTGTGATTTGGGAATAATGGAGCGGAAGCATACAAAATGTCCCTTAGGAGCGTAATATCTCTATGGAGGGGCAATTAACCATATGATTTTAAATAATTTTTTCCTTGTCCAACAAGCATCTCAAAAACCATCAACAACTTTAAACAGGCCAATGAAGCACAGCTTTGTGTGCAGGTAATGCCCTCATCAGAGGTATTCGGCCACAATGCGGATTCAATTAGAATAACTCAACATTTAAGTATTGGAGAACATTAATGGATGAAGCCGATGAAATTGATTTTGCAAGTGGACTGCAGGCATTTGAATCAAAACACTTTTCTCGCGCCATTCAGCTACTATCCCCGCTAGCTATCAAAGGTCACGCAGATTCCCAACATCGGTGTGCCATCATGTATCAAAATGGACTGGGCGTGGCGGCTAATCCTAAAGCGGCCTTTCAGTGGATGAGTGCTGCGGCTGAACAGGGTCATGCCATTGCCCAACATGGTCTAGGCTTTATGTACATGGAAGGTGATTGTGCAGAAAAAAATGGGCCACTGGCCGTGCACTGGTTTACCAAAGCGGCTGAACAAGGCCTTGCAGGCTCACAGACCACACTAGCGATGATGTATGAGCAAGGTACGTTAGTCGAAAAAAATGATGCCTTAGCCAGCGAATGGTACAAGAAGGCCGGTTTTTGATCGCAGTGCAAAAAAACTTAGTGCCAGAATCTACCCAACGTAAACCATTCAACAAACAATCACACACACTATGCGACCAGCTCATCTCACTACTGTACTTAACAAGGAATTTCATAGCGCCACACAAGGCCAGCACACACCCGTTATGTTGTGGGGAGCGCCTGGAGTGGGCAAATCACAAATCGTCGAGCAAGTGGCCGAGCTCAATCAAGTCCCAATGATCGACATCCGTTTATCACAAATGGAACCCAGTGATTTACGTGGTATACCTTTTAGGAATAACGATCAAGTGGAGTGGGCCATACCTTCTATGCTTCCCAATGAACAGCATCATGGGGAAAGTGGCATCTTGTTTTTAGATGAAATTACCTCTGCCGCACCCAGTGTCTCCGCTGCCGCTTATCAATTAATTCTGGACAGACGCTTGGGCCAGTACGAAATTCCCAGGGGCTGGGCTATTCTTGCAGCCGGTAACCGTCAGGGTGATAGGGGTATTACCTATACCATGCCAGCACCGCTAGCCAACCGATTTTCTCATTATGAAGTCGATGTCAATCTTGACGATTGGGTCGCTTGGGCTTACGAGCATGACATAGATGACCGTATCATTGCCTTTTTACGTTTTAGGCCAGACCTAATCTTTGATTTTGACGCAGCTAAAAATCCTATGGCTTTTCCTTCACCCCGCTCATGGGAATTTACTCACCGCGCCTTACAAAAATTTGTATCACACAGTGATGTGTTATTAGAAACCCTACAAGCTTGTGTGGGACCTGCGGCCGGTGTAGAACTCAATGCCTTTATCACCAACCTCGACCAGATGCCCAATATTCACGACATTCTAGAAGGAAAAGAGGTACCCGTACCCAATGAAATCGATCTACAGTATGCAGTGGCGGCGGCCCTTGTGGGACATGCTATTCGTGTTAAAGATCAACACAACGAAGCTTTCCATCATGGCAATATTCTCAACTATGCGAGTCAATTTCCTCAACGCGAAATGGGAATCATGATGATTTCAGATATGCATCGTGCGATTGGTGAGAGAATATTTGCTCTACCAGAATTTGCCGCTTGGGCAGATTCGGTGGCGGATATAATGCTATACGACTGAACATCTGAGCACGGAAAACAACATCTTGGAAAAACAAGATAAAGTACATGCCAAATTAGCCGCGGCTCGCACTCGCTTGATTTTAGATCAACCATTCTTAGGTGCATTAGTGTTACGCATGCCACTACAAATAGCGGATCCGGCATGGTGTTTGACCGCAGCCACGGATGCCAAAGAACATCACTATAACTATGAATACATTCATCA
>CAZKDD010000159.1:0-3579 GCA_964551535.1 uncultured Thiotrichales bacterium
ATTAAATCCACCTGTTGGCGCAAGCGAGTACGAATTTCATCCGCCTCGGTCATGGGCAGTGGATCCCCGGGCAATATCAAGGTGGTACTCATTAAGGGCTGCCCGAGTTGCTCTAACAGGCCCAGAGCAATGGGGTGTTCAGGGATGCGTAAACCGATGGTTTTACGCTTAGGCGTTTGCAGACGACGCGGGACTTCTCGCGTAGCCTTGAGTATGAAAGTGAATGCTCCCGGAGTGTAGCTACGTAACAAACGAAACATACTGTTATCTACCTGTGAGTAGGTACCAATTTCAGATAGATCCCGACACATCAGGGTGAAATTGTGTTTGGCATCGACCGCACGCAATTGACGCATCCGTTCCAACGCCTCTTTGTCGCCCAGATGACAGCCTAAGGCGTAACAAGAATCAGTGGGATAAACTACTAATCCACCGTCTTCAATGACTTTCACTGCCTGTTGTAGCAAGCGTGTTTGAGGGTGAGTAGGATGAATACTGAGATACTGTGTCATAACAAAAATGAGTTTTAGCGGCGTAAGACAATTATTTATGGCACATTAACGACGATTGAACCACGATGCCTAATCAACAAGTCGGCTTTTTCATCATTTGAGGTCGATTAAAGTGACACAGAATTCATTACAATACCATCACTGTGTTAGTTTAGATCGCAGCTGGCCGCGTTGATGAGCACTTTAAGGGGCGTCATTCTCGCGCCATGCTGGCTTTATAGTGCTTTATACTGGTTTTTTATAGTCGCTTTACTAATCGCTTTACTGGTCGCTCTGTCCATGTCCTAGTGTTGCTTTATACTGACCCAGCTATAAACCGCCAACCCACTTTTCACCCACTCAACAGGATTTAGTCAGGTTTAAGGATGAGATTTCTCAAAGAATTTTTACCCATTATTATATTTTTTGTGGCTTATAAGTTTTATGTGCAATTACCTATTGGCCTGATCGAGACCATCAATACCCTCGGCTTACCGGCATTAGTTGCTGCAGAACCCACTCATGCCATCTATTTTGCTACCCTCATCGCCATTATTGTGTCAGCCACATCGGTGTTACTGCATTATTGGCAACAGCGCCAACTCAACAAAAATCAGACCATCACTTTCATTTTATTTGTGGTGTTTGGAGGATCGACTCTATTACTTCGAGATCCGGCCTTCATTCAGTGGAAACCCAGTGTGATTAATCTTCTGTTTGCTGTCATATTTCTCGGCAGTGCTGTGATGGGTAAAAAAACCATGGTTGAGCGATTAATGGGAGGAGCAATGCAAGCCCCTCAATCTATCTGGAAAAGATTAAATATGGCATGGGTGAGTTTTTTTGTTACCGTAGCAGGCTTGAATCTGTATGTGGCTTATCAGTTCAGTGAACAGATATGGGTAAACTTTAAGCTATTCGGTATGCTTGGTCTTACCTTTGCCTTTTTGATCATACAGATGGTCATCCTTAATCGTTACATTACAATTAAACCAGAAGAGTAGAAAATTATGTGGTATGCCGTTATCAGCCAAGACGTTGAAAACAGTCTAGAAAAAAGAATGGGTGCACGCCCTGAACATGTTGCTCGCCTCAAGGCTCTGGCCGATGAAGGACGCTTATTAATTGCCGGCCCTCATCCCGCCATTGATTGTGAAGACCCAGGTGAAGCCGGCTTTACTGGTAGCCTAGTGGTAGCAGACTTTGATTCACTGCAGGCAGCTCAAACATGGGCAGACGCCGATCCCTATATCAGCGCCGGTGTTTATGCACAAGTAATGGTCAAGCCTTTCAAAAAGGTCTTACCCTAGTGAGTTCAGACTCAGTCTGCCTCTTCTTTACTCAGCACATTGATAAATTAATCGATAATCAATCAACAAATATTTGACCCCAAAAAATGCAGACTAATTAAAGGATCCTATGATGCGTATTATATTAATCGCCTTTTGTTCACTGGCATGGCTAACCGCGTGCATTGACCAAGAAGCCTCAATTCCCGATGATCAAATTGCTGCCACAGTGAATGGCGTGGCCATCAGTCAGTCACTGATCGGACTATTCAAAACTGCTCGCAATGCTACCAATGCCACTGATGAACAAGTACTGGAGGAACTAATTGCCACCGAGTTACTGCGCCAGGTTGCCGTGGAATCCGGCTTAATGGAGAGAGAAGATGTGCGTGCACAACTGAAGTTTCAAGAAAATGATCTATTGGTGCGTCTCTATATGCGTGAGCGGTTTGGTTCTATTAGCTTTACTGATGAACAATTAATTGCCGGTTATGAGCGACAATTTGGTGCAGCCAGCTATGAATATAAGGCGCGTCATATTCTTCTTAAAACAGAAGATCAGGCGCAAGCGATCATCGACGCGTTGCGCAGCGGTGCTGATTTTGCCAGTTTAGCTAAAGAGCACTCCACCGGTCCTTCCGGCGCCCATGGTGGGGACCTTGGATGGTTTTCACTCGATAAGATGGTGCCACCATTTGCCGAAGCCGTTAAAAGCATGAATAAAGGTGATATTTCTGTCACACCCGTGCAAACCAATTTTGGTTATCACGTTATTCAAGTGGATGATCTGCGCGAAATTGAGCAACCTAGTTTTGAAGACATGCGTACTCAAGTTCAGCAGCAGATGATTCGTGACACGATTAACGACTACATTAATAGCTTACGTGAAAATGCAGAAATAGAAATTAAATAACAACTAACTATTGCACGCACTCAAAGTTTCATAAAGAATAATGAGTCAGGCGAGAAATTATCACCTGATTCATTTAACGGAAAAGGAAGTGACCTATGAGTGCAAATCAAGCTCCACAGTGTTCAACCTTACGCCGCCATTGGGAAGCTATGCAAGGCGGTGCCAGTTCGGCATCAGCGTCCACTTCACAGTCGGCAGCAACCTCGTCATCAACGGCGTCAGCATCGACACAGACATCTGGTGGCGGATTTTTCGCATGGTTAAAATCACTATTTAGTTAAGCGTGCGTGATAGTTAAAGTTCTCAATACGCATAAGGATGTATGTATTGAGAGCTTCATACCTGGGGGCATTAGTGGCTATCAACACCTAGAGCAACTTTCCTGTCGTCACTCATCTTTTGTTGCACTGATGCCATTAAGAATAAATTGATATAACAAGCGCCCATCTTCACATTGATAAGTCTTCGCTAAAGCCGAGCTTTGTTGTGTTTGCAGGCTGACACCATTTTGTGCCGGCGTGCATGAATAAATCTCACGATAGTCGATACTTGATAAATCACCATCTCCATCAAAATAGATTTTTTTATTACTCAGCCATAGCGAACCCGTGGCTAATGATTGGGTGACAAAGCTGGATTTTTTGGGGCGTAGATTATCAATGATCTGAGTCACCACCGACCATTGTTTTTGTTGAGCTTGTTTTAGCTGTATTTCAGCTTGTGTAAACATCCACCATAATTCTTCATCAACATCTAAAGTCCCGGGGAAAGCGATGTCATTTTGATTGCACGCAGGTTGCTGCCCTGCCTGTAAAGCTCTTAAAACTGGCAAATTACGTTGTTGGGTGACGAGATGGGGGTTAACAAATAAGCGCTCTTCAAGCTG
>CAZKDD010000160.1:0-3564 GCA_964551535.1 uncultured Thiotrichales bacterium
GTAAAGTCGGAGAACTCATTCGGATCAAACCCAAAAGTTTCATCAAAGTAAAACGTATCATGCATGGCGCGAGCCGGATGATGGGGAGGTATATTTAAGGCTTCGAAATTATGAAAATCATCTTCAATTTCAGGCCCATCAACTACCGAGAAGCCATGACGTTGAAATAAGTTCTCAATACGATGCAGAGTGATGGTGACAGGATGCAGCGTACCGATGTTATTAGTGCGCCCTGGCAAAGTCACATCAATAGTTTCTGACTTTAATTTTTCATTAATCGCAGCGCTCTGTAAGGCTTCAGTTTTTGCTTCCAACTGTGCCTGTATGGCCTGTTTCACCTCATTGATTCGCTGACCAGCCGCCGGACGTTGATCAGCAGATAGTTGCCCCAATGATTTCAGTTGCTGGGTAACTAATCCTTTTTTACCTAGATACTGAACACGCAGGCCCTCAATATCCTTCAAGCCGTCACAGGCGTCGATGGCTTGCTGTGCCTGATCTAAAAGTTGCTCGAGTTCACTCACTTTTATCTTCCCACTGAATCAATGCGTTAATTTATCGTGTACTACAGAAATAAAAAAGGGAAAGATAGCTATCTTTCCCTTATAAGGTAAAACTTTTTGCTGAACTAACTATGAATGGCTATAACTGGGCTTTGGCACGCTCAGCCAGTTGACCAAAAGCTTCAATATCATGCACCGCAAGATCAGCTAGTACTTTACGATCGACTTCGATTGAGGCTTTGTTTAGACCATCAATCATGCGGCTGTATGAAATGCCAAATTGTCTGGCACCGGCATTAATGCGCGCAATCCAGAGCGAACGAAATTGTCTTTTTCTTTGGCGGCGATCACGATAAGCATATTGACCCGCTTTGGTGACAGCTTGAGTAGCAACACGATAAACATTCTTGCGCGCGCCATAATAACCTTTGGCTTTGGCAAGCACCTTTTTGTGACGTGCGCGTGCTGTAACACCGCGTTTAACTCTAGACATAATTTTTTCCTTTTACTTCAATTCTGTTAGCTGTCGATTATGCGTAAGGCATCATGCGACGGATCATCGGTGTATCCACCTTGTCCACGATATCGACACTGCGTAGATGACGCTTACGCTTAGTGCTCTTTTTCGTCAAAATGTGACGAAGATGAGATTGCGAACATTTAAAGCGGCCGGTAGCGGTCTTCTTAAAGCGTTTCGCAGCACCACGATTGGTTTTCATTTTAGGCATTACTGTTCCTATTCGGTAAGTAGGTTACTTTTTCTTTTTAGAAGGCCCCAATACCATGACTAACTGGCGGCCCTCCATTTTAGGACGTTGCTCAACATCCCCGTATTCTTCCAAATCAGCCTCAAGACGTTGCAATAATTGCGCGCCCAGTTGCTGATGTTGCATTTCGCGACCACGATAACGTATGGTGATCTTGGTCTTATCTCCAGCCTCAAGAAATTCAATCAGCTTCTTTAACTTTACCTGGTAATCACCTTCCTCGGTGCCCGGTCGAAACTTGATTTCTTTAACTTGAATCTGTTTTTGTTTCTTCTTCGCTAAGTGAGCGCGTTTACTCTGCTCAAACTTAAACTTCCCGTAATCCATCACACGGCAGACGGGCGGCTGCGCATTAGGCGATATTTCAACCAGATCGAGGTCCGCTTCACCAGCCATTCGTAAAGCATCTTCAATTTTAACTACCCCAACATTATCGCCGGTGGCATCGATCAGTCTTACTTCTGGATCAAATATTTCTTCGTTCAGGCGAACGTCTTTACTCGCGCTAATGTGTAGCTCCTATTTTAGTCTTAACCATTTAATTCTTCAGTCAATAAGGCTTGCAAAGCTTCAATACTCATTGAGCCTCGATCTTCACCATGGCGGGTTCGAACAGCGACTGTTTGCGCCTCCACTTCTCGATCACCTGCCACGAGAAGGTATGGGATGCGTTGAATTGTGTGCTCGCGAATCTTATAGCCTATCTTCTCATTTCTCAAGTCGATATTGACTCGAAAGCCCGCATTTTGCAGCATTTTTTGAACATTTTGGGCATATTCTGCCTGCGCATCGGTAATATTCAGCATAATTGCCTGTATAGGTGCTAACCATAATGGCAAATTACCCGCATGATGCTCGATAAGAATACCGATAAAACGCTCCAATGAACCGAGAATTGCACGGTGAATCATGACTGGAGTTTTCTTGGAGCCATCCTCGCTAACATAACTAGCATCGAGTCGAGCTGGCATAGAGAAATCTAACTGTATAGTGCCACATTGCCAGCGTCTACCCAGACTATCCTTGAGGGTGAACTCTATCTTGGGCCCGTAAAAAGCCCCTTCGCCTGGCTGCAAGACATAATCCAATCCTTGACTCTCAAGCGAATCTTGCAAACTTTGCTCGGCTTGATCCCACAGTGAATCTTCGCCTACTCGTTGTTCTGGACGAGTTGAAAGCGCTAATTCAATCGCATCAAAACCAAAATCTGCATAGACTTTAAAGGTCAAATCAATCAGCTGAGCCACTTCATCTTGCATCTGCTCTTCCGTGCAAAAAATATGGGCGTCATCTTGCACGAATCGACGCGCTCGCATTAAACCATGCAGAGTACCTGATGGCTCGTTACGATGTACGGTGCCGAATTCCGCAATTTTATAGGGCAAGTCACGATAGCTTCTGAGTCCTTGATTAAATATCTGCACATGGCCCGGACAGTTCATCGGCTTAACCGCAAACTCACGGTTTTCAGACTGCGTGGTAAAAATCATATCGCCAAACTTATCCCAATGACCCGATTTTTCCCATAAAGTACGATCTAACACTTGCGGCGTATGGACTTCATGATAACCGCTGATAGCGCATTGTTTGCGGATGTAACTTTCCACTGTGCGGTATAACTCCCAACCACGCGCATGCCAGAACACCATGCCAGGGGCTTCTTCTTGAAAGTGAAACAGATCCATCTGTTTACCCAGACGACGGTGGTCACGCTTTTCTGCTTCTTCAACAGCCGTCAGATACTGTTTAAGTTGTTTTTTATCTGGCCAGGCTGTGCCGTAAATACGCTGCAACATGGCATTGTTAGAATCACCACGCCAATAGGCCCCCGCTAATTTGGTCAACTTAAAAGCTTTTAAATGACGTGTATTGGGCACATGAGGGCCACGACACATATCCGTATATTCTTCGTGATGATACAAGGCGATCACTTCACCCTCAGGGATCTCACTGGCAATCTCGACTTTATATTCCTCACCGCGAGCTTTAAAAACCTCCATGGCTTGCTGCTTGGACACCACTTCTCGAATCACGTCATAATCTTTTTTAATCAGCTCTTGGATTCTTTTCTCTATCGCCTCTAAATCTTCTGGCGTGAAACTGCGCTCGTAATCAATATCGTAATAAAAGCCATTCTCTATCACCGGCCCAATCGCCATCTTGGCACTGGGGAATAGTTGCTTCACTGCATGTCCAATTAAGTGCGCAAAAGAATGACGCACTATTTCTAAACCTTCAGCATCCTTGATGGTGATAATAGAAACTTCAGCATCTTCCTCAATAGCAACACAGGC
>CAZKDD010000161.1:0-3537 GCA_964551535.1 uncultured Thiotrichales bacterium
TACACTTACATTAGCGCCCGGCATAGGCTATTAGGCCTATGTTGACCCGCTATATAGAATTTTCACTATAGTCACCTGCATGAATAAATCAGCCTCGGGGTTTGATGATGACTATTTTTGGATTTTAGAAAGCTAGGTATTTTGTGTAACGCACAAGCAGAGTCATTAACTACGTAGAATATAATCAGTATTACTGAATTACTGATTGCGCCAGTAATCAAATCCCAGACCCATAGCAAAAAACACCATGGTCACTGGAATAAACTTTAAATAACGCAAAAATATTATCCGTGTTATTTGATTCGGCTGCACAGATAACATTTGTTGAACAGCCGGCATCCTGTCTAATAAGTAGCCAATAACAAAACAAGCTGGAATAAAAGTGATCAGCCACCCAGAAAGCTTAGGTGATGAACCAATTAAAAAAGCAATGTATGCCGCTAACATGTAGCAGCTGGTAGTGATGAGTGAAAACATAGCGATAGACTAACACGCAAACACTCATCTTTTAACCTTAAATCATGGCCGACGCTGTGTTACTGCGTTAGGAACTGATAGCTCATATCCTCTTGTGCAAAGGCTTGCGCTTTAAGCAACAAATAATATGAAAAACGATGCAAAGCCTGTTGATCATGTGCATGTGAGTGCATCAATTCATCAAAAAGGCTATCCAAAGAAATTGATTGCGTGTGCTGGTGATCAACCCAGTTTTCAATCACATTAATTGAGGGGACCACATCTGGCTCACGACTGTTGGGTATTTCTAATGCCAAATGGTATGTGTGCAGCAACCTTTTATGAGACATTCTCATGAACTCCTAGTTAGAGCATGAATTCAAAGCTATTAACAATTTAAACCTCATCATTAGCTATCTTTCAACAACTCACTTTCTGACTATTTGACGAAATAGCTACCGTTGCCAACCAAACTACTACGATTATATAAGATATTGTCTTTGACTAAATATTTTTTTATAAAAAATATATTTATATGAAATATTAATAAGTATAAGCCACAATTGAGATAAGGTTTATATTGATATATTCTAATAAAATAAATGAATGAAAAAATACTTTTTAGCAATAATTAAATATATTTATAACTGACATTATTTATGCCTGCAGTTAGTACAACCAATAAACTTTATAAGTCAATCGTAGAACTAGTCAGTTTGTCATGCAAAAAACCCATCGTACAAATTAGCTTCGCAAATGATACTCACTTAACTGTTAAAGCTTCAACGAACAAACTGCTGAATAAAAAAAGTATTCCCCTATCAGAAAGTTTTTGTCTGCATACACTACAACAAGATGACATTGTTGAGATCAACGACATCACACAAGACCGTCGATTCAAACATCATAATTTTGTGACCAAATCACCCTATCTTAAATACTACGCAGGAGCACCTATAAAACTTAATAAAAAAATATTGGGACGCTATGTGTGTTCGACCATGAACCTGGAATGTTAACCACCGTACAAAAGCCGAATTGAGTAATATAAGTCAAATTCTCAGTCAAATCCTAGCCGCTCTGAATATAAATACTCAACAAATTCAACCTTTATATCGTGCTAATCGTTTAAACATGCTCCACCTTGATTCACGATACTTGGTACACGAACTTTCGCAGCCCATAACAGCAATGAATCAATATATTGACGCGATGACTGAATTATCTCAAACGTCATTACCCCGAGTTCATAAGCTCAATGAGCAATTGGATAGATTTAGCAATCAACTCATGCGCATGAATCAAATTATTTTTAATCACAAAGATTTTATTGAAGGTAATTGGAGCGAAAAGTTTACAAAAACTAATATAAAGCGTTTAATACAAAACACTATCGTGCTAGTCGAAATGGAGTTATTAAAAAAAAAATCATCATCGACAAGCATTTTGATAATGCTATACCCGACATTTATTGCGAACAATTACAGATTCAGCAAGTCCTTATAAATCTTTTTCTTAATAGCATAAGAGAACTCACTAAAAAGCCCTCCGCCAGAAGAATTGAAATTTCTATTCGTTCTGAAGAAGAGAATCTCATCACCATAGATGTGATAGATAACGGTTCGGGAATGAATCCAAATCTTTTTAAATCAGTCGAAATACCCCAAAAAATGCAAAATACAGAAGGAATGGGGCTGAGATTAATTCTCTGCAAACACATCATGGAGAACCATCAGGGAAATCTACTTTTTATACCCAAAGAAACAGGAACATGCATCCGTTTACAACTACCTATTAAACGAGAGATTTAATACATGAGAGGTTAATATCATGCCAGTCTACAGCCCAACTATTTTTATTATCGAAGATGATGACGATGTCAGGCACTCCATGATTACATCATTATCATCCTTCAACTACCCTATCAAAGATTATTCAAGCCCAATCAAATTCCTTGCTAACATCAAACAACATGATGGTTGCATCATAAGTGATATTCAAATGCCTCAGATGAATGGTTTAGAGATGCAAGACGAATTAAACAAATTAAACATTGATACACCGTTAATCTTTGTTACTGCATTTGGTGATATCAAGATGTCTGTTAAAGCAATCAAGAAAGGGGCATATGATTTTATTGAGAAACCATTCGACGCCGAGTCATTAAAAACAACGGTTCATCAAGCCATCGCTCAAGACTATGAAAATTATGAAAATAAACTCCTTAAACAACAAATTTTAGAACGCTACGATACTTTGACACGCCGCGAAAAAGAAGTCCTCAAACTGCTATGCGAGAATAATGGCACTCTCACTAATCAAATAATCTCGGATATCTTGCACATCAGCAAACGAACTGTTGAAGTCCATAGAAGTACCATAATGGCAAAAATGCTGGCGCATAGTCGGGCAGAATTAATGTCTTTTTGTCACCATGTTAAAAAAAATAACTATCAACCAACAACTACGATTGATGACCAAAGACAATAAGCAGCGAGTTCATTTAATCAAACCCTATATAATACCATTAAGTGAGCATTATTGACTTGTCGTCAAGTTCTGCTGTTCATCTTATGAAAATGTCGCTGTGGTCACGATCAACAGCTTTCATTAAACTAAAACCATAAAAAAACCCCATCACATTAAAGTGAAGGGGTTTGATATTTATGCCTGGCGATGTCCTACTCTCACATGGGGAGGCCCCACACTACCATCGGCGCTGAGCAGTTTCACTTCCGAGTTCGAGATGGGATCGGGTGGGTCACATTCGCTATGGTCGCCAAGCAAACTGGCATGCACATACGTCTATATTTTTTAAACGTATATACAAATTCTGGAAATGCATTCAATTCAAGTGTATGTCTTCAGTGTTACTCATCACGTCACTCAATATGTTTGAGTGTTATATGGTCAAGCCGCACGGTCAATTAGTACTGGTTAGCTTCACGCATTACTGCGCTTCCACACCCAGCCTATCAACGTCGTAGTCTTCGACGGACCTTCAGAGACCTCAAGGGTCTAGTGAAATCTAATCTTGGGAGAGGCTTCCCGCTTAGATGCTTTCAGCGGTTATCCCTTCCG
>CAZKDD010000162.1:0-3526 GCA_964551535.1 uncultured Thiotrichales bacterium
GCCAATGCCAGCGATAAATTTATTTGCATTGCTGATGAGTCAAAACTGGTAGGCAGTCTTGGTAGCTTCCCATTACCTGTGGAGGTCATCCCCATGGCACGCAGCAGCGTTGCACGCCAACTGGTGAAGCTGGGAGGTATTCCAGAACTACGTGAGAATTTTGTCACTGACAACGGCAATATTATTTTAGATGTACATAATTTAGAAATTCTAGAACCGTCCAAAATGGAATTAACCATCAGCGCAATGGGGGGAGTGGTTACTGCCGGTATATTCTCGTTACGACCCGCTGATGTGCTCATTTTGGGTGGCGAACAGGGAGTGACAACACTTTGACCTATACACTGCCTAGCTTACGCGCTCGCTTGCGTAACAATGAAACTCTTGTTGGCACTCTCATTTCTCTCCCTAGTTCGGACGTTGTTGAGTGTTTATCCTCGTTATCGGTCGATTGGTTATTCATCGATGCCGAGCACGGTGCTTTCGGCCCAGAAACTGTTGTCGATTTATTGCGCGCCGCACACGACTGTCCTTGTCTGGTGAGGATACCCAGCGCCGATGAAGCATGGATCAAGAAAGTTTTGGATGCAGGCGCCGCAGGAATCATAGTTCCTCAAATCAGTCATTTGCAACAAGCGCATGAGGTCGTTAAATTTGCAAAATATGCGCCACAAGGTAATCGCGGAGTCGGTTTAGGACGTGCCCATGGTTATGGCAAAGACTTTGCTACCTATTTAGATAATGCCAACGATCACACCGTCATTGTTTTGCAGGCTGAGACAGAATCTATACTACATTGTATTGATGATGTGACCGCTATTCCTGAAGTCGATGCGATTCTGATCGGTCCCTATGATTTATCTGCCAGTTTAGGTCATACAGGAGATCTCCAACATCCCAGTGTGCAATCAGCCATCAAAACGGTATTACAAAGTTGCCAAAATAACGCCAAAGCGGCTGGTATTTTCGGAGTATGCGCAGATGATGTTTGTGCCTATAAGCACATGGGTTTTAGTTTACTTACCGTCGGCGTGGATAGCTTGTTTTTACAAAGTGCTGCAACGACAGAAATAGAGAAACTTCGCCTAGCCTAAGTGGTCACCGTGAATATTGTCAGATTTTTCATTGCTCACTGAATGAAGGCAATGATAAAAAATAGCGACCAATAAAAAAGGCCGCTTTGGCGGCCTTTTTAAATCTAGCGATATACAGCAAACAGCTGTTGAGGTTGTGATTAACGCTTAGAGAACTGCTCTTTCTTACGCGCTTTTCTCAAACCCACTTTCTTACGCTCAACTTCACGTGCATCACGAGTCAAGAATCCACCCTGTCTTAGTGTCAAACGTAATTCTTGATCATAAGAGAGCAAAGCACGTGCTATACCCAACTGGATAGCACCTGCTTGTCCATTCATGCCACCACCTTTAACCGTGATTTTCAGATCAAACTTGTTATCTAAGTCAGCCGCTTGTAATGGCTGGCGTATGACTCGACGTGAAGTCTCACGACCAAAATATTGTTCTATGGTGCGAGAGTTGATTTCTATTTGACCGTTTCCCGGTGTCAGGAATACGCGAGCTGAAGAACTTTTTCTTCGGCCTGTGCCGTAATATTGTGTATTTGCCATGATTTAAATTTCCAAGGGTTCTGGCTGTTGTGATGCATGCTTGTGCTCTGGGCCTGCATAGACTTTGAGCTTCTTAATCATCGCACGACCCAATGAATTTTTTGGCAACATGCCTTTCACTGCGGTTTCGATGGCACGCTCTGGGTGTTCGTCGAGTAGGTCTTTAAGATTCTTAGACTTTAAATTTCCAATGTAACCAGTATGACGATAGTACATTTTGTCATTGATCTTGTTACCTGTTACACGGATTTTCTCAGCATTCACCACGACAATATAGTCGCCTGTATCCACATGAGGTGTGTAAATAGTCTTGTGTTTACCACGTAATCGCAATGCGATTTCTGACGATAATCGACCTAAGGTTTTGTCTGCGGCGTCAACTAGGAACCACTGACGGCTCACTTCTGCCGGTTTAGCACTGAACGTTTTCATTTTGAGTTTCGCTGAGATTGTAGATGTAAAGGCGCGCAATAGTACTAGAGTCACCGGTTCTAGACAAGAGCTGACCCGCATCTAAAAGAATAAATTGACAAAAAAAACGCGACTCATCCAATGGAAGAGTCGCGTTAAACATACCACCAGGGGTAGATGGAGGAGTAAAACTTCAAATTCAGTAATATATTTGAATATGCATATAGTCTAATATTCTGAATTACTTGTCAACCCTCACAGCTAACTTATGTCAAATAACCCTCAAGAGCCTCATTTAAATCACTAAATGCTCCACAATTTCGCCATTTTCGAGGTGTTTATGAACTATTTCCTTTAAATCTTCGAGATTTTGGTACTGGTACCAGACATTATCCGGGTAAACCACCGCTACTGGCCCCTCATCACAACGATCTAAGCAGCCTGCATTATTAATCCTTAGTTTGCCCTGTCCTGTTAAGCCTAGTGCTTTGCTGTATTGTTTGACCTGCGCACGCATTTCTTGTGCATCGTGCATCTGGCAACACACACCATCTTCACGCTGATTTGTACATATAAACATATGTCGCTTGTAGTAACTCATGATTCAACCCTAAACTAGTCAGTAGCGCGCTATTATAATTGACATTAACGGATACCACATGCCCACCACTCAAGAACTTATACAACTCACTGACCAATGTGTGTTGTGTGGCTTATGTTTGCCACACTGCCCCACTTATCAGGTGAGTCAGAATGAGGCTGAATCTCCACGTGGTCGGATATCGTTAGTCAAGGCATATGCCAGCGGTCAACTAGAGCCCGATCAAACGCTACAGGCGCATCTTGCTAGCTGTACTAATTGTTTGAAATGTCAGTCAGTGTGTCCGGCAAAAGTTTCCTTCGAACTGATCATCGATGGCGCAAGAAGTTTACAAAGTGCCTCCAAACCCATCTCTATACGTAGCTTACAAGCACTTAGCGCACAACTGATGACCCATGGTTGGGGACACAAACTTCTACGCTTTGCCGCTTGTTTATTGAGACTATTACCTAATGCTTTTCGCACTTCACTAGCAAGTGCAACACGCTGGTTGAGTTTGCTCAATAAAATTCGTCCCACCAAACTCCATCATATTGGACGTTATAAACCGTTTAAACCTGAGCAGGAAACTCAATTGAATAGATTGGGAGTTTTTCCCGGTTGCAGTGGCGAACTGTTCGACCAAACCACATTAGCTAGCATACAAGGTCTACTCAGCGCCTTTGGTTATCACCCTGTGTTACCCGATCAAACCCTGTGTTGTGGTGCACTGGATCAACATAACGGACACCTAACAAAAGCCAAACAACGCCTGCAACAGAGTGTTGATTACTTTAATCCTCAAACAGAAATCAACGCTCAGTTAACTTGGCTGACCTTCGCAAGTGGTTGTTCGCGACAACTGCAACAATACGCACAGACTGTTGAAACTGTCGATATTATGACTT
>CAZKDD010000163.1:0-3525 GCA_964551535.1 uncultured Thiotrichales bacterium
GGAGAACATTTTTGCCTAACATGCGCTGGTAGCGGCTAATCACATCACCAATGGTATAGTTACGAACGTGCCCCATATGCAGTCGACCACTAGGGTAAGGAAACATAGATAAACAATAAAACTTTTCCCGACTATCATCTTCAATAGCTTTAAAAGTTTTAGATTTTTCCCAATGCGATTGAGCACGCGCCTCTATCTCATGTGCTTGATAATTTTCTTCCATGCTATTTACACATATTTAAAACTCAATGATAACAAGATTTATGCTTATTAGTGCTGTCGATGTATGTTTTCTGGGTAGGAATGAATTAACGTCCGTACTTGTCATCAAAACGTTCAATATCATCTTCACCAAGATAAGTCCCCGACTGAACTTCTATCAATTCTAGTGGGATCTTACCCGGATTTTCCAAGCGGTGGATTTCACCCATAGGTATGTAAGTTGATTCATTTTCAGATAATGTGAATTGCTTATCACCACAAGTTACTCGAGCAGTACCATTAACCACAATCCAATGTTCGGCACGATGATGATGCTTTTGTAAAGATAATTTCTCCCCGGGCTTAACGGTTATACGCTTGACCTGAAATCGCTCAGAGCTATCTATCGATTCATAAGCTCCCCATGGACGGTAGACTTTTAAATGTGTATCCAACTCAGGACGCTCACTATGCTTGAGTTTTTGAGTGAGCTGTTTAACGTTCTGAGATTCACTACGCGGTGCGATCATGACTGCATCAGCAGTTTCCACAATCACCATATCTTTGAGTCCAATGGCACTGATCAAACGATGAGAGCTACGCACCATGCAGCCCTCACAATCCTCAATAAGCACATCTCCATCAACAGCATTGTGTTTATCATCCAATGACGATGACTCCCATAATGCATGCCAAGAGCCAACATCATTCCAACCGCAACTCAATGGTATTACAGCAGCATTCTGTGTTTTCTCCATGACGGCATAATCTATCGATTGATTGTTACATTGCTCAAAATCTGCTCGTCCGACTCGAAGAAAATCCAAATCATTATCCTGTTGCTGAAAAGCGGCTCGCAAGTAAGCCATCATGTCTGGTTCAAATTGCGCAAGCTGCTCTAACAATACGCTTGCTTTAAACATAAACATGCCACTATTCCACGAATATTCACCTGAATTGACATACTCCTCAGCTTGTTCAAGGGCGGGCTTTTCACTAAATTGTTGCACTCGAAAAGCTTGACCAGCCACCAGCGCCTCACCGGCTTTGATGTAACCATAACCCGTCTCTGGAGCATGGGGTTGTATGCCAAATGTCACTAAATAATTATTCTCTGCTAGCTTAAGTGCACACTCGATAGCCTGTTGAAACTCATCGTTACTGTCCATAATATGATCAGCTGGCAACACCAATATAATGGCCTCTGTGTCGCGCTGCTGAGCACATAAAGCGGCCAGGCCAATGGCTGGTGCGGTATTTCTGCCCACCGGCTCAAGTATGATGTTTGCAGATTGCAGCCCTTCTAAACGTATTTGTTCTGCTGCCATGAAGCGATGTTCTTCATTACACACTACAATCGGCGCCTGTATATCCTCTGCCAAACCGCATGTACGCGCTAAAGTGTCCTGGAATAAGCTACGATGACCACGCAATGGAATAAATTGTTTAGGATAAAGTTTCCTAGAAACGGGCCATAAACGAGTGCCGGATCCCCCAGATAAGATCACTGGAATTATAGAGTTAAATTTAGACATAATTTTAATTATAAGATTACAGACGAATAATAACGCATCATCTGACAAATTTTACACGCGCAAACACAAAAATTAAGCCGATCAGCATAATAGTCAGTACGGCAGCATGTGACCATATCATAAACGGTGTTTGTCCTTGCATAGGCCAAATCTCAGCACTCACAACCTGCTTTGTAAATAACTCAGAGCTACGCAGCAGTTCTCCCTGATCATTGATAACCGCTGAAATCCCACTATTAGCTGCACGAACCATATAACGCCCTGTTTCTAATGCTCGCACTCGAGAAATTTGTAAATGCTGATAAGGTGCCAGAGAGTCTCCAAACCAAGCGTCATTAGTCACATTAATGAGCCATTGCGCCTCAGGCAATGCAGGTAAAATATCACGAGCAAATACCGCTTCATAACAAATAGAAACTCCGACTGGCCGATCATCCACAATCATTATGGGCGCGTTATCACCGGGGGATAAATTAGATGCGGGTATAGTGACAAAGCGATTAAATAGAAAAAATAAATCTCGTAATGGCAAATATTCGCCAAAAGGCACTAAATGTCGTTTGCTATAGATTTGGATGGGCATGCTAAGCGTCACAAGAGAATTGAAGATAGCATCACTAGTAGGCCTGCGTGTAAATGCCCCCGTCACAATTTCTGCATCAATTTTCGTCAACTGCTCAACATAGGCATGCATATACTCTCGATAAGCAATGTCATAAAAAGTCGGTATAGCTGTCTCTGGCCAAACGATCACATCGTGATCCAAATAAGGTTCACTCAATTGAATATGCTGCTGATAAATATCGTTGCGAAGATCACGTTTCCACTTTAATTCTTCGGCAATATTAGCCTGCACAGCAGCTACTTTAATAGCTTGCTGAGATGCGGCTTGAGTCCATCGAACATCACTCAGTGCCACACACATTACACTCACTAAAATAGGAGTAATCAGATTTTTCATATTTATTTTGAGTAAACCCAAAATCAAATACGCGCCAGTGACTGACAATAAAGCGACCACTGCCGTCCCACCGTAAGTGCCAAATATTGGCATAATACCTCTTAGAGGCGAGTCAACTAGGCTATGTCCAAAAGCTAACCATGGAAAGCCCGTAAACACCCAGCTCCGCATCCACTCAATCAATACCCAGAGGCCTACAAAACCCATTATTTGTATGCCGGCTGATTGAGCACGCAACTTAGAGAAAATCTGCAAAACAGTGGCAGGAAATAAGCTCAATACGATTACGCCCAGCAGTACCATACTCATCGCAACCATCATGGGGGCTTGCCCGTAATCATATAGACTGTTGAATAACCATGAGACGCCACAGCCAAACAGACCCAAACCATAGATAAAGCCAACCTTAAAACCACTCCATTGCGGTTGTAAGACATATAAAATAATACAATACGTGAGAGATGCGATACTCATCCACCACAGATCAAATGGCGAAAATGCCAATACACCCAACGCACCAGCTAAGAATATTTGTAAATATCGAATCATATATCACCGATTATTTAACATCGGCCATGTGACAACAATCAAGCATTACATACGATACAAGATTGATTGCAGCAAATGCCTATGGTTTCAAGATGGCTTATTGTTGTATAACTTTGAGTAAGTTGAGTCGTCTGCTATCGGCATTAATGACTTGAAACTCAAATCCGCTCACCTTAATTTTTTCATTGGGTTTGGGAACTCGTCCAAAGTGATGTGTGATCAAGCCACCCACTGTGTCAAAATCTGTTTGCGCCAAACTCACATCAAAGCATTCATTAA